>DASSXK010000567.1:0-2495 GCA_035703945.1 Ktedonobacteraceae bacterium
TTTTATAGATCTATATCACCATCGGATATATCCGTTATTGATATACTAATCAAAAAAACAGCGTTTGTCAAGGGAAGTTATCGACACAAATTTGGGATCTGCCGGAGCAGCGGTTGGGGTCCTAACAAAAGAGCCAGCCCCACGCAATTGTGCGGGGCTGGCTCTTTTTCTTATTACATTAGAGGGTGCTAGTGATTTGAGGGAGCACTACTGGTAAGGCGGGAAAGGGTCCTCGTGTTTGGTTGCGATGGTCTACGAAGTGGGGCACCAATCTCGTGCAGGTAGCGCAAGATCTCAGTCAAGGAGTTCCAGGCCGTCGTCTCATGGTAGGGAATGGAGTGAGCCGCACAGAAGTCTTTAATAATTGGCTGGGCCGCCTTCAACTGATTACGCGCCATCCCTGGAAAAAGATGGTGCTCGATCTGGTAATTCAAGCCACCATAGATGAAATCGGTAATCGGGTGACCATAGATGTTACGCGATGTTACAACCTGACGGTGCAAGAAATCCATACGGCTCTCTTTGTCCAGAACCGGCATACCTTTATGGTTTGGAGCAAAGATTGAACCCAGGTAGAAGCCAGTGAGGGTCTGATGCAGGAATATAAAGAGAAGCGCCGGCCACCAGCCCAAAAACCAGAAGGCAGCTACAAGGTAGAGGACTACATGCATAATCATCAATACCCATTCCAACATCTGATACTTGGCCTTCTTGCGGGAAAGGAAAAGAAAACTGTTGTATTGCAGGCCGAGGGCCACGGTCATTAATGCGGGTAGAAAAATCCAGGCCTGGTATTTTATCAGGGTTCGTCTGAAGGCATTCAGACTGGAAAGATCTTCCTGACCGGTAAAATCGAGGAAGGGAATCTCAATATCGGGATCAGTATCCACTTGATTGGGATGGCTATGGTGAGCATTGTGCTTATCCAGCCACCAGCCATAACTCATACCAATAATCAAGTTGCCGCCGATAAGGCTTACGAGATCATGCTTCCAACCGCATTGGAACATCTGACGATGGCCAGCCTCGTGGCTAAGCAAGCCGATCTGTGTCCAGACAAAAGCCAGGTAGGCCGCATTCAGCAGATGGAGCCACCAGATGTGGACCGTCAACATGAAGGCGATTCCAATTACCAGAAGTCCACAGAGCAAAGCAATTCGGCTAATATAATAGCGAGGTTGCTTATCTAACAGGCCATTTTGTTTTAGCTCACGCTTGAGCTCAGCATATGTCCCCTTTTCTTCCGTTAAAGAAAGTGGTTGTGCGTTTATCATTGAAGAAAATCTTTCTGTTTGAAATGCGTAGGTGATAGCGCGGGTTGCCTCATCACAGCCCATCCAGGTGGAATTTGAAAAAGTTGAGGCGGCTTCTACAGCCCGGATATGCCACATCCTACCATAAAGCGCGAATAAATCGTACCTTTTAGGAGTTATATCTACAGCTTGTCCTATGTACATATATGACAGGTTAAAACAGCTTTTATACGTTAATAGAATGTAAAGTCTTAATTACCATCTTGCTGGCTCGTTTCAAGGTACCAGCCCCATTTATCGATACCTCGTATGATCTCCGTAAAAATCGCCGCCGATACCTCGTCTTTTAGCTCGACTGTCTGCTCGCGGGTATAACGGATATGTCGTCCAAAGTCCATCAATGCAGCCGAAAGGGCATTCATATGTCCGTTTCCGTCCGTCGCGGCCAAAAGGTAGCGGCTAAGCGAAGAGCGATTTGCGACGGCGGAGGCTGTTCCTTCTGACATGCCTCCAAGCTGGCCAATGCGCTGAGCAATCAGGCTAGCATACTCCTCAACGCCTTTGGCAAGCATATCGAACAGGTCGCGTTGGGCCATGAAGTGAGGACCTTTCACGTTCCAATAGGCCTGTCTGCTTTGTAGCTGTAAGTCGATGGTGTCGGCTAAACGTCGATTTAAGATCTCGACGAGCTTTAGCTGGTGCTCATCTGGTAAAGAATTGCTTTTTCTGGGCATGAAACGTTCCTCTCCCTCACATCCTGTGCGATAATAGAGAGGGAATGGATATGTGAGTTGACACGCTCTGATATGTTTAAGTGTCTTTCTCCATGTTGCTTGAGATAGAGTTATTTCTCTTCACTCTCTCAACTCTCCTCTCAGCATAACGGTGAAACGTTATAAGGAACGTTATAATGAGCGATATTACGCTAACCTTACTGGGTCCACCGGAGGTGCGCCGGGCAGACCAACTCATGCAATTCGCCACTCGCAAAGAGTTTGCGCTCTTAATCTATCTCGCAGTTGAAGGGGGTATTCACTCGCGCAGGCACCTCTCCGAGCTCTTCTGGCCAGAAAGTGATGCGATGCATGGTCGAGCCTCCTTGCGTATTACGCTCTTACATCTCCGCAATCTGCTGGATAATGGTACCTCGCCAGTGCCTTATCTCCTGATCACCCGTGATACGCTCAGCCTGGATCTCTCTTCCGAGATTGAGTTTGATCTCCGTCCTCTGCATGAAGCCTG
>DASSXK010000642.1:0-6562 GCA_035703945.1 Ktedonobacteraceae bacterium
GATTTCCATAGGCCAGGACAAAGCGACCAGGCGTTGTTTCAAGCGCATCGACGGCGGCATCGGCGTATTCGACGGTCTGCAAGCCGTGAGACCAATCGACCGTGGTGGTGACGCCAGCGTCGATACCTTCAAGCGCGGCCAGCAAATTTCCGGCATAAATGTCCTCGGGCCGAAAAATCTTGCCCCAGTTTAAATAATAGAATTGAAAATAATTTGTGAGCGTCCAATCGGCTCCGAACCCACGGAGAGCGGTCTGCCACATGTGGCGGTGGGTGTCAATCATACCTGGCATCAGAATGCCGTCAGAGGCGTCGATTTCTACTGTGCCGTCCGGAACGACGAGTTGTTGTCCGACAGTTTCAATGCGGTTGTTGACGACGAGAACATCGCCGCCCTTGATCATACCAAGTGATGGGTCAATGGTCAGCACCGTGGCGTTTCGGAATACCACCGGGCGGCCTGGGGGAAAGCGCTGGCTGTCTGCTGAGATCTGGCTCATGGAGTACCTCATTGTCTGTCCTGGCTGCCAGACGCTTCTGCCTGCATCCTGGTAGCCATATTGTGATATGTACATTACAAAGATTGAGGCTGGCGATCCCATCTGTCCATATGACGGACAATCGTCTATTGATCAATAGTACACAATGGGAGAGTGTTGTGTCTATCCTCTATGCTATCGAAAAAATGCTGAGATGAGAGCTTAGCCTTGACCAAACTGTGCAGATTTTGCTATCATTCGGCTTATCATGACTGATATTCGCCAACATTTCCCAATAATTCAAAACGCCTTGCGCCAGCATCTGGCCAAAGAGGAGTCTCTGGAAGCCCTGCGCGCAACGCTGCGTGAGCTTTTGCCTGACAGCTATAACATTGGAGCCGGACGGCTTGTGAATGGGCAGGGACTGCTATCGAGGCCGTTTGATGTAGTCCTTTCCGATAAGACGATCGCTTCTGGCTCGCCTCTTCTCCAAACTGACTGCTATGATCTGCGTCAGGCATTGGCGGTGATTGTATGCGCTCAGGAAGCCGATACACAGGAGCTTTTGGAGCTTGTTGCCAGCGCGAAAATGTTGCTTGCCCGGCAGTCTCAGGAACAGGTGAAGGTAACTCCTATACCTGCAAGTCCCAGACCGGGGGCACGCAAGCTCACGCTCAAAAAGCTGCTGCCGTTGGGGATCGTTGCTTGCAAGCGTTTGCTTGATGCGCCGAGCAATCAACCAGAGGAACTGGCGTTATTTCTGGACACACGCTTGAAAGAGCAGCAGATGAATCTGCGCCCGGATTATCTGCTTACGCAAGATCTGGCTTATCAAAATCCTCTGCTGAGCGGAGGTGTATTTGTTGCGAGCACTATGAATATTGCTTGCGAGCCGAAACTGTCGAAGCCACGCCCCTGTTATGTGTGCAAGCAGTCATTTAGTCAGGCGCACTTTTTTTATCACTCCCTTTGTCTGGCCTGTGGCGATCTCAACTACCAGAAACGTCGTATTCCTGGCGAGCTCAGCGGACGTGTTGCCCTGGTTACGGGTGCGCGTGTGAAAATTGGCTATGCCACGGCTCTGCGTTTGCTTCGCGCCGGAGCTGAGGTTATCGCGACGACCCGCTTCCCGCACGACGCGGCTGTGCGCTATAGCTGCGAACCTGACTTTGCTGACTGGCAGCAGCGCCTGCATATCTATGGACTCGATTTTCGCGCTCTACCTATCCTGGAGCACTTTATTGCACACCTTGATGAGACCTATCCAGCGCTGGATATTGTGATTAATAATGCCGCCCAGACCGTGCGCCGTCCCTTCGCGGACTATGCTCATCTGCTGCCGCTTGAGCAGTGTCCGTTGAAGATGCTGACGCCTGCTCAGCAGGCTCTGGTGGCACGCTCCCATGCTACTCTGCCTCCGACATCCTTGGTTACGTCTGCTGAAGTCCCGCTTCCGGCACTGGCGGACCCGGCCAGCAGATTGCTACCCACGTCTGAGAGTACAGCAGCCTTTCCTGCTAGCCAATATGATGAACAGCAGCAACTTGACCTGCCCATGCGTAATAGCTGGGTTCTGCCTTTCAATGAGATCGACCTGACCGAGTTTTTGGAGGTCCAGGTCATCAATGTGACCGCGCCTTTTCTACTGATCAGTCGATTGCATCCACTTTTGAAGCGTAGTCCTTTTGTGTCGCGTTTTATCGTCAATGTTTCCGCAAGCGAGGGGCAATTCGCAAATTCCAAACGTGGCCGCCATGTGCATACAAATATGGCCAAGGCCTCGCTCAACATGCTGACTCATACCATTGCAGCCCAGCTTGCGCGCGATCAGATTTATATCAACAGCGTCGACCCTGGCTTGATCTCGCAGCAATTACCGTTCACCAGTGCCCAGAACCAGGAGAAAATTCAACAACCCTTGCCGCTTGATCTGCTCGATGCCGCCGCTCGTGTCTGCGATCCGATCTTCCTCGGCATTGTCGCAGGCGAAACGCCATCTGGTTGCTTGTACAAGGACTATCGGCCTGTAGAGTGGTAGTGCTGGACTGAAGAGCCTTGACAGCTTATTGGATTTCTTTTATAGTACCGCTATCGGTGCAATCCGATCGGTGTGGGTATAGCTCAGTTGGTAGAGCGCTGCTGTGGCACGGTAGAGGTTGCTGGTTCAAATCCAGCTACCCTGCATCGTAGGTGGGGACGTGGTGCAGTGTCAGCACAGTATCACCACAGGTACAAGACGCCAGGTTGGACTCCTGGCCGTCTCCACATTTTCTCAACTTGAGATCCCATGCTTATTCGAAGAGATAGCATTTTACTCCATTTGAAAGTTTGCAATCATGGATGATACACTCCCACCCTTCTCTGCTTTTACCGAGGCCGCGGATATGAATGCGCCGGGGAAGCGATTGGAAGAACTGTCGCGTTTTTCCGATCTCCTGTTGCTGATTGCCGGAAATCCAGCCACTCCCCCATCTGTACTGGCTCAACTTGCCAGGGAGAGCGAGGTTGAGATTCGGAGGGCGGTGGTGCTGAATCCAAATACGTCTTTGCTGGTCCTGGGCCAGTTGGTAGGAGAGTTTCCTGAGGAGTTTTTGCGCAATCCTGTGCTGCCTATGCTGAATATGGTCAAGCCAGAGTTTATCAAAGAGCTCCCTTTCCTGGCCTGGGCCAGCTTGCTCAGATTTGAAAACCTCCCACTTCCCTGGTTCCAGCAGCTTAAAATTGATAGCAGATATCAGCGCAATCAGGCTGCAATCTGGAATCTGCTGGGGTTGCATGTCATCCAGGTCAACGCGTCCAACAGGCCGGTTGAGCTTTTTTCGAGCAGCAATACCCGTGGAACGTGGAAAACTGCTCTTCAAGCTGAAATGAAGCGTGATCTGCTGGCGGTAGCCCAACCCGTAACCCTGTCAGCGGAGGATGAGCTAGAAACGTTTCTACTCCTTGGCTTGCTTGTTCCGCATGTTGTACCTATGTTGAAAGAACAATGGGTGCAGGCTGCACGAAGCTCGGAGAAGTTGACGGGGAGAATGCTTTCTTCCGGCATGAGGGTTGGGGGAAAAACGCTTACACAGTTGGCGCAAGAGAAGAGTCCCCTTGTTCTTAGTCAGGTAGCACGCCATCCCCATACGTCCGCAAAAATTCTGCGCAGGCTGGCTAGCTCTTCTCATCCAGAGATACGGCGGGCGGTAGCCAGCAACTCGCATACACCGACTGAGATTATTTCCACATTGCTTACCGACTCTCAGGCCAGTGTGCGGCGCGCGGCTGTCGGGCACGCGAGCCTGACAGCCGAGGATCATGAAATAATGGCGCGGGACGAGGAGAGGACTGTGCGGGCTTCGCTTGCCGCTTTGCCTTTTCTCGCTAAGACACTCCTGGCCCAACTGGCTGGTGATCCAGCCGTCACTGTGCGTACGGCTGTTGCTCGTAATCTCCACACGCCCCTGGATCTCCTGGCAACCCTGGCCATCGACGACCAGGCCATAGTGCGGGCTGCTGTTGCAGGCAATCCTCGTCTGCCGATAATTCTTCAGTCCTCCCTGCTTAACGATACCGTGGAAGTTGTACGCGCTCGGCTGGCTGGTAATGCCTGTTTGTCTGAGCAATCAGCGAACCAACTGGTGCAGGATGCCTCGCCTGTTGTGCGTGCGGTGCTGGCCGCCAATCCCTGTACGCCCATGTTCCTATTTGAACAGTTGCGGCAAGCGGGGGAGATGAGTGTTTGGCGCGGCCTGGCGCGTAATCCCCGGCTCTCTTCCGAGATGCTGACGCAACTGGCACAACAGGGTGATAGGTCTGTACATATCGCGGTGGCCGCTCATAAACGGACGCCGCCAGACGTCTTACGCGAACTGGCCCGGGAGGGCGAGCGTGATATCTGGTATGCCCTGGCGAGCAATCCTCATACACCACTTGATGTGTTGGAAAGCGCTCTTCGCCCAACCGATATAGAACTCTGGCTGCGAATCTTCAATCATCCAACGATGGTGCGCGACAATCGCCGCTCGTTTTTTGCCTTGCTAAACAGAAAGCTCCAGCAGCTTATCGCTTCGAGCAACCTTCCGGATTGGGTGCGGCGCGTGGTATTCCAATATTATGCTGCGCTGCCTGCAACCATTATAGAACCATTTGCAAGCTCGACCTACTGGGAAGAGCGCTATCTCGTTGCACGCCATCCCCATACATCAGAAGATCTGCTCAACAAGCTTGCTCAGGATGGTATTGTCTCTGTGCGTATGGCAGCGCGTGATGCGCTTCCAGACCGTTGACGCACCTTTTCCCATTGACAGAGCAAGCAAGCTTGATTATAGTAAGGCCATCGGTGAAAGCTGATCAGGATGGGGTGCCAGGTAGGGTACTGCTCTCAAAGGCAGATGTGCGGGTTCGAATCCAGCCTCTTCATGCTGTTAGTGGGGGTGTGGTGCAGCATCAGCATCGTATCGGTATAGATACAGGACGCCAGGTTCAACTCCTGGCCACCTCCACCTTTACTCAGGTACAGGAATTGGCCTGCTTTTCCCACTTTGCTTGAAAACCAATTTTAGAGGCTAGAAGATTGCTTTGAGAGAGCTATCTCAATCAGAGAAACGAGCCATCGACAATGACACCAGAAGCACTTACGACCTTTTTGCATAAAATCGTTCAACACCGCTTGATGTTCAGCACAATGATCTGGGGCGCACCGGGCATTGGAAAATCGAGTATCGTCGCCCAGACGGCGCAGGCCCATAAAATGGAGATGATCGACCTGCGGCTCTCGCAATTAGCCCCGACCGATCTACGCGGCCTGCCGGTCGCTGACCGGGAGTCTATGGTATCCCGCTGGTATCCTCCGGAGTTTTTGCCGCGCGAGGGACGCGGTATTCTTTTTCTTGATGAGCTCAATCTTGCGCCGCCAGCTATGCAGGGGATGGCGCAACAGTTGATTCTGGATCGGCGCGTTGGCTCCTACACTGTTCCTGATCAGTGGTTTGTCTGGGCGGCGGGTAATCGTAAAGAGGATCGGGCCTCCGTATTTGACATGCCCGCGCCGCTCGCCAATCGTTTTATTCATCTAACGGTCGAGCCGAATTTTGAGAGCTTTAAAGCCTTTGCGCTGGGACATCAGATCCATGAGCATCTTCTGGCTTTTCTGTCTTTTCGGCCAGCATTGTTGCACAAACTTGATCCGCAGCAGCCTGCCTGGCCCTCGCCGCGTTCGTGGATGATTGCGAGCCGCCTGTATAAGGTCGGCCTGGATATTTCTCATGTCGTCGGGGCCGGGACCGCCGTGGAGTTTGCCGCCTTCCTAAAGCTCTATCACCAGCTGCCTAATGTTGAAGAAATTCTGCAAGGCAAAGGCAAGCGGATCAGTTTTCCTAAGGAGCCCTCCCAGCGGTATGCTCTTACCATGGCCCTGACGATGCGTGCGACCACTTTGCAGGAGAGCTATCAGGCGTTTGAGTGGATCGCCAATAACGCCGGCCAGGAATGGATACAGCTCTTTGCAACCGATCTGTTCCGACTGGTGCAGGCTCGCAACGATCTGGGGCGTCTGGCAACGCTGGTGCAGCGCGATCAGCGTTTGCAGAAAATGTTCGAGGAGTATATGGCGATGTTGGAGGAACGGGATGGATATTGATGAGGTTTTTCAACGCCAGATATCATCCGCAATATTGCAGTTGCGCCTGCGTGCGCCTTTCTTCGCAACCCTTGCGCTCTTTGCTCGGATCATTCCTTCGCAGGAACATCGCACGGCCGCGACCGATGGACGTGACATCTATATCAATCCGGACTTTTGGCATGCGTTGACCTCCGCCGAGCGCCTGGGCCTGCTGGCACATGAGGTGCTACATGCCGCCTTGCTGCATGTGCCGCGTCGAGGCCAACGTGATCCTTTTCTCTGGAATGTGGCGGCTGATATCGTCGTCAACGGTGCAATCCTGGCTGAATCCGGCTTTGCCCTGCCCAAAGGGCATCTGCGTAACCAGCAACTCGAACATCTGAGCGTTGAAGAGGTATATTACAAACTCAAATCACAGCCTGATCTGCAAAAAATGTTACATTTGTTGTTTGCTGACCTGCTGGAACCAGGTGGAGAGT
>DASSXK010000020.1:0-3286 GCA_035703945.1 Ktedonobacteraceae bacterium
AACTACGACAATTACCCACAAAGGTCTTGATTGGCTGGCAATCGGCACGGTCTTATTTATCGCGGCTTTATTTGCAATTGTCGCTCGCTTCAATACCCAACCTGCAACTTCGTTGATGCCTGTGGCTGCCTTGAGCGCAACAGGTTGCGGTCTCCTGGTAACGGCTATAAGAAAAATCCGTACTTTCCAGAGGCCGGGACTCCTCGATGCCGGGATTGCGGGCTTTGGAATGGCTATTTTCCAGTTCGTGGCGGCGATTACCTATCCCAATGTCTTTCAAATTCTGGGCGATGATCTCCCGCAGCGAAACGAATTTCTCGCTACCTGGGCACTGGTGATCGTTAGCACCATCGTTTTTAGTCTGGTGGGGGCGGCGATTGGACATCTGGCGTTTGCTCCCTTTACTCCTGATCCCAAGAAACTCAAAGCAAAAACTGCAACTACGCGGATAGTTCATCGCGTAGACTATGAGGACGAAATAAACGATAGCGATGACGATGCCGAAGATGAAACCTCTGCGAGCGCTGATGCCGCAGATCAGTCTACTCTCACAGAAGCTGATCTTGATGCTCAGGATGCAGAGACTCTCACAGAAAATGATCTTGATGCTCAGGATGTAGAGGCCCTGATGGGAGCTGACTCCGAGGCTGACACAACCACCACGGATGAGGCCACTGAGACGGAGACCACAACCACTACTCAGCCAGACAAGGTGGCAGATGAAGCCGACTCCTCGACGGAGGATAGGACTGTTGCGGCAAGCACGCCTTCGTTGCTTCAGATTATTATGTCGGTCTTCTTGTTGGGGCTGGCTCCTACGATCATTGCCTATGTCTTTTCGGCGGCTTATGACTATATCATGGGACTGTTCCAACTTGCATCGGGACCGTATCCAACGCTGCGCATCTTGAGCACATTGTTGCCGTGGCAGCTTCCCATTCCGATTACCTTTACTGGTACAAATTCCAACTTTATCACATTGGTACTCTGGCGCATCCCGCTTTTCCTGGGGAATCCAACGCACTTCGATTTTCAGGCGCTTGAGAGTGTGGTTCTGAACGGGGTGGCTCTGGCGCTGCTCCTCCTGCTCAGTCAGGGACAACGTATTCGCAGTTTGAGCAACCAGACGTACACACGTATCAATCTTGCAACATATCTGGTGTTGGAGGGACTGTTCGGCTTGATCATTGTGCTCCCATCCAATCTCTGGATTCAACGTGGACTTCAAGGTCTTTTGCAATTGCAAACGATTGTGATTCCAATCCGCACGCTGCAACTCCTGGACACATCGTCGTTTATTCTGAATTTCCTGACGGCTCCCGTCCTCTGTATACTGATCGGGCTGATACTCTGGAGCCAGCGCACACGCCGAATACTCGCCTCCTGAGGTAGTTCGTATAACAAAACAGACACTTTCGTATCGTAAGCGATCTCTGCGCAGCAAATCCCTAAAAAGCAGAGATCGCTTTTTTATTGTCCACTTGCAATAGGAATAGAAAGCAGTCTGGTCATAAGACAAGCCGGTAAGAACAGCTCTCATGGTATTTTCCTTGAAAGGATTTGCTACCAATCAACGTTCTCAAGGAGAAAATCTTTCGGTGGTTAGCGGGATTTTCAGACGGGATTTTATGGAAAAGAGTCCTGCATACTTAATTGAGACAATTACATTTATCATTTAAGATGGGTATATGGGAATGTTCTCATACAGCTACATTATGTAAACTTTCTGCATATGTAAAAACGAGCAGTGCTGAATATTTAAGCTTTGATTGCGACAATGATTGATTCTACAAATTGACTTTTATATGTGGTTGATTTGTATTGAATAACCAATAATTGGGTATTCCTGGTTTACGTGGAAGATTGAGGAGGAGAATGATAATGAATACATGTACGGCATGTCACAGGCCGTTATCAGTAACGACACAAGTTTGTTCAAATTGTGGACAAAAACGCATTCCTTCAACCGTTCATCCAGCGATTACGTTTCAGGCACCGCAACGACCCCGACCCAGGCGAGAACAGGCCTTAGCTTCCAATATGGAGTTCTCTCCTGTCCCCCAGCGTTCCCCATCCGATACACCTTTGTTTCCCAGGCAACCATCTGAGAGGGCCCAGAAACAAAGTAGCTGGAGTAAAACAGCCTTCGCGAATAGTCCAACAGAAGTTGATATTCCGGCTCAGGGGCCGACTAAATCGGTACAAGAGGCTCTTACCTCCTCGACATCGCTAACAACGCCGATTCCGCTTGAAGCGGCTGCGATTGTACTTCCCGGTCTCAAGCCAGAAAATCCGGGAGATGCAACATCCGCATTTGAAATGATCAAGGAAACCTCCATTGAACCGAAAAAGCGTCAACCGAGAAACAAAGATGAAACCAACAGCCTGGAAACATTCCAACGCAATCCTGAACGCTTCTATGCAACCAAACGAGCGGCTGAACACTGGCGCAGTAGCTGGATTGACCGCCAACGCTTAGAAGCTGGGCCAGCCACAAATGTTTCGCGAGGGCAAGCTCTGGTCGATGAGCCACTGAATATCATCCAGCAAAGTCTGTTGCGAATTCGTGCGATTGTGCTTCAACAAGATGAGATGAAGCAAAAAAGCCGCGATATACAATACTGGCTGCAAGTTATCTTCATGAGTGTTACGATCCTGGCCCTGACCGGCTTCATCGTAGCAAGCTACTTCTAGGCATCACGTCTGTTATGAAACCAGAAGCAAGCTCATCTCGACGGATTATCGGCCTTCCAGGCCAAGGCGTAGTTCGTAGAGAGCCTGCTGGGCGTCATAGAGAGCACGAAGTTGGATGATACGCCCGGTGTCTTGTTGGCCCGAACCAACCGGGGCAACGACATCGTTCAAGGCCACACAATCAAAAAGTTGTAAGGCTGGATTGAGAGGCACAGTCGCGGTAGAGGTTATCTGCAAGCGCATTTCCTGGGCAAGCAACAAACTGGCTTTCTGGGCGCACTGAGCAAGCGTAGTGAGTTTGGGATCAACATGATGCAACAGGCGCTCGCTCCCAACCTGGTGAAGGTGGGCAAGATCATAGGCTTCGGCGGAAGTGACGCTGCCCAGGGGACCGATCGCAGGAGGTTTGCCGCTCACAATGATGTGATTGGCACGCTGATCATTGCTGCCAAAACTCACCAGTTCCAGTTCAGGTTGGTAGGTCCAGACAAGCGGATCGCTACTACTAAACTCGCGAAACTGCACGACTTCATCCTGATCCAGAAAGTAGGCAAGTCCATACGTGCTACAAAGTTCATTCAAGACCCGACGG
>DASSXK010000256.1:0-3607 GCA_035703945.1 Ktedonobacteraceae bacterium
TGTTCGTATCGGGCTTGTCTCTTATTGTACTGCAAAGAGGGAGGCAGTTGTAAGGGGGTCGATAGCGAAAGTTCTCGCTATCGGCCCACATCCTTGTTTTTATTTGATTTCCGGACGTACGATATCCAGGTACCAGAATGGCAATCGCTTGCGCATAAGTGGCTTGCTACGAACGGCGTTTCCTGGAATACTCTCGCGTATATCATAGGCCAGCTCGCCTGTGAGGGACCCGGTCATATGGCCCGGAGAATAACCCAGAGCGATGGTTGAGGAACGCTGGCCGTTGCGTTGCTCGCGGGTATCAATCGTCATCATTGCCAGGGAGGGATCGTCGTCCTCAATAATCACTTCCGCCCAGGGATAGGAGCTGGTTCTGGGGGCGAAAATGCCGCTAAAGCCATTTGCAATTACACCATTGCCGCTCCCACTCCAGTTTGCCAGGGCCAGGTAGACGTGATTCTCAGCGGCCCGTTCGCGCCAGATGACGTAATGAATCGGGTCATATTCATCGGGAGCGATATTTGGTGCAAAAGGAATTGTCGTTGGTCGCAATCCGATGGGCATTGGAAAATTGAGGAGCGTTGGAGCGCAAACGAGGTCAACGCCTTTGCTGGCAAGCACACGTAAGGTCTCGGGGAAGAGCACATCGTAGCCTGTTGCCAACCCAATTCTACCGGCAGGAGTATCGAAGAAAGGTAGTCCATTGTCGCCGGGTGTGGCCCAGAGCTGATCTTGTTTGGTCAAATGGAGTTTACGGTAACTCCCGTAGACGCCCTCGGGGTCGATCAGCAGGATGGTATTGTAAAAGTGTGGGGTGGGTGTTGCGACTCTTTCCGCGACTCCCAGCACCAGACTGATCTGTAGCTCACTGGCCAGCTCGGTCAGACGAGCAGTCTCGGGACCCGGCACCTGAATTGCACCCCGGCGAATATTTTCGGCTATGATCTCAGGGCTGGGAGCAATCGCGGAAGAGCCGTCTGTCGGAAATCCGGGCAGCAGGAGTTCTGGCAGCACCAACACATCGGGTCGAGCCGGATAATGGTCATGAATGAGCGTCTGAACCATCTGGCAGAGCGACTCCAGGTAGGTCAGCGAGGAGAGGGCATCCAGGGATGGTTTGGGATGGTTGAGCTGCTGTAGCTCTGTTTGGATGACTGCTACGCCAGAAAGCTGACCTGGAGGAAGTTCACCTTTTCCGTAGAGGCTATGGTAGAGCAAGGGCTCCCAGAGGTAGGTGTTGTGTACGAGGGGCTTATATTCAGTTGGTCGGCGATCCGCCAGACGATCACCAAGCAGGGTCCCTTCAGTGGAGTGCCAGTGTTTATTACGGCTTTTATCCAGATCGACCTCACCATAAATGATGGTTTTGCCTGTGTCCTGATACGCCTGGATAGATCCATCCGGATTGAGGATGCAGCTTCCACCGCTAAATTGGATGCCTCGTTCGTTGCCATAGCGATTGGCTGCTATAAAGTAGACGCCGTTCTCGAAGGCGCGAGCGATCCAACTGCTGCTGGGGCATTGTTCGTCCAGCCAGTTTGTGGGGAAAAGAATCACGTCTGCACCGTGTAGAGCGGGTACACGGGCGGCTTCAAAGTAAGCGGCGTCCTGACAAATGAGTCCGGTCAGGCGGCCCAAGGGTGTATCCCAAACAGGCATCCCCAGGTCTCCATCGCGTGCCCATCGAGGTTCTGAAATGTAAGAATGTATCTTCCGATACGTCCCCACAATTCCTTGAGGTCCAAGCAATACAAGTGAGTTGTAAAAGATGTCGGTATCTGGGTCGACTTCTGGCAGACTAAGCGTAATATAGCAGCCATAGTGAGCGGCATATTGTTGAAAACGTTCGGTTGTGGGGCCAGGGATAGCCTCAACATAAGGAGCGATTTCTTCACGCGATTCCCAACAATAGCCTGTGGTTGCCATCTCGGGAAGGACAATCAAGCGGGCTTCTTGTTGCGCGGCCTCTTCGACCAGGTGGAGAAGATCAACCACATTCTGCTCTTTCTCTCCCAGTGTCGGTTCGAATTGGATTGCCGCAACCCGGTACCTGGTGAGTAAGGGTGTGGATGTATACATGTAAAACTCCTCAAGGTGAAAGCCAGTGATTGTTTAACTATTACAAGACCCTTCACAACGGCGCTCTCGCGCCTACTGAACGCTTTGCAAGCAGGCAACTTTCAAAGCACCCTGGCTGGAGCGGTGCTGGTACCAATGTTGCTAGCTTCTCAAGCGTATTCAGTCAATGAAGTGAATGGCCAGTTATTGAAAGACACTTCACAACGGCGCTCGCGCGCCTACTGAATGCTTTGCAAGAAGGCAACTTTCAAAGCACCCTGGCTGGATCGCTTCGGGCACCAATGCCAATGTCTTCTCAAGCGCATTCAGTCAATAAAGTGAATGGCTTGCTGTTTGTTTTATCTATGTTTGACTATAACGTACAGACAAGCGGGGGTCAAGCATTATAGCACTTCTTCTTAGGTAGGTGCTGTGGAGAATCAAAACTTCCACTTAATCACCATATTTACAAGTAGTACACTACTAATAGAAGAAGACCCGCTTTATTAGAAGCGGGCCTTTCTTTTTTGCAAGCAATTAATCGGTATGAAGGATTAATCGAGGTAGGCGTAGGCGGGGAGCGTCAGGAATTCGATGAACTGTTCATCGCTGATGATTCGATCCAGGATCTGGTTGGCCGTGCTGAATTTGCGACCCGCGAACTGCTCCGCGCCGATCATCTGTTTGATCTTCTCGGTCTCTTCGCGGGCGAACTGCCGGAACATCTCGATCGTGACCTTGCGCCCATCGGTCAGCTTGCCCCTGGGGTTGCGAATCCACTGCCAGACCTGGGCCCGTGAGATCTCGACGGTCGCGGCATCTTCCATTAGATTGTAGATCGGCACACAACCGGTCCCGCGCAACCAGGATTCCAGGTATTGGAGAGCAATATTAATGTTGGAGCGTACACCATTCTCGGTGATCGTTCCATCAGGAACCTTGAGCAGGTCCGCAGCCGTAACGTGGACATCTTCGCGTTTGCGATCAATCTGGTTAGGACTTTTCATGACGGCATCGAATTCTTCCATCGCAATAGCGACGAGGCCAGGATGAGCAACCCAGGTACCATCGTGTCCGTCGGCGGCTTCGCGGTGTTTGTCGGCGCGTACTCGCTCCATCGCTTCTTCGTTGGCACGGGGATCGCTTTTTATCGGAATCTGTGCGGCCATCCCACCCATGGCGTGAATGTTGCGGCGATGGCAGGTTTTAATTGCCAGCAGAGAGTACGAGTGCATGAAATGGGTGGTCATTGTTACTTGCGAGCGATCGGGCAGAATAAAATCCTCGTTCTCCCGGAACTTCTTGATGACACTGAAGATATAGTCCCAGCGTCCGCAGTTCAGGCCTGCCGAGTGATTACGCAGCTCGTAGAGGATCTCATCCATCTCGAAGGCTGCCAGAATTGTCTCAATCAGAACGGTCGCTCGAATCGTTCCCTGGGGAATTCCAAGCTCGTCCTGGGCCATCACAAAGATCTCGTTCCAGAGGCGTGCCTCCAGGTGACTTTCCATTTTTGGCAGGTAGAAGTAGGGGCCTGAGCCTTTGTTGA
>DASSXK010000231.1:0-8402 GCA_035703945.1 Ktedonobacteraceae bacterium
CGCCACACTAATACATTCCAGATGCCCTTCGCGGGTCGGTACACGCGTACATTGCGCACTGATCACCAACGATGCATCCGAAAATCCCTGGCCCTCGGTCCAGGTGCCGAGCATTTTTTGCGTTTCGCTCTCAAGTTTAGCTTCTTCGCCTGAAATATAGGGAACGACGTTATCCACCATATCATATGCCGAAAGGCCAGGATAACCGGCTCCTGAGATCGCCTGGAGAGTTGTAACCATGACTTTCTGAACCCCAAATGCCTCGTGCAGGGGCTTCAACGCCATCGCCAGAGGGGTCGCGGAACAATTGGGATTGGTCACAATCGAGCCGGACCAGCCACGCAACTTACGCTGCATCGCGATTGCTGCGGCATGGGAGGAATTCACTTCGGGAATCAACAGAGGCACATCAGCCTCCATACGGTAACTTTTGGCGTTGCTAAAAACTGCAACACCGGCCCGAGCGAACACGCCTTCAATCTCATCAGCCGCCTCGGCTGGCAAGGCTGAAAAAGCGATTTTCAGCTCGGGCAAAGCCGCCGGATCACAGGCCACGACCGGCAAATTTGCAACAGAGTGCGGAAGCTCACTTCCAGGCAGTCGCCAACGAGCCACTTCTCCATAAGGGCGGCCATTATGTTGTCCGGAAGCGGCCAGTCCCACCAACTCGAACCAGGGATGTCCTTCCAACAGTTCGATAAAACGTTGCCCAACCATCCCGGTCGCCCCCAGGACGGCGACTGGAATTTTAGCGGCCGTGTTGCTGCGACTTCTCTCTTCATTCATAGCATCGACTCCCCCGAAACTTATAACACGGCTCGACGTGGCTCGCGTGGAGCATGCCTGACAATTGGAATAACCGGCGCAATCAGGTCCCGATGTAGACAGCGCAAGGCCTTTTCGCTCTCGCGTTCCTCAATAATCAGCATGATTCCAAGATCCGAAGCCCCTTGCGTCACCACCGGAATCCGTTCGCTTGCCAGAGCCGTAATCGCCCGGGCGGGACTCATGGGGTCAGCCGTAAACCCTGAACCAATACAGGCACAGGCGGCCAGTTTTGGTCGGACAGTTACACACCAGCTCTCGTGATCGTGCTGTAGCATTTCCACCACTGAATCCGCGACCTGCTCGTCAACCATAAACGCCAGATAGTGGCCCGATGAAGCACAGATTGCCACGGGAGACGCTCCCGCCCGCGCCGCCAGTTCAAAAACCTGCGCGGCACTCTCGGGTGCCCCAAAAAGATCTCGACGCTCAACTGTAATCAAGGCCAGTTTGCGTCGCACGGTAATCGCACCGGCTCCGCTACGGCTATGTCCCTCCGAACCAATTAATGTTCCGCGCAGGTGCGGACGAAACGTATTGCGTACACGCACCGGGATTTGAAGCGCCACCACTGGCATCAGAGTCCTTGGGTGCAAGACTTTGGCCCCAAACCAGGCCATCCGGGCCGCTTCAACGTAGGTCAGATGTTGAAGCAGACGAGCATTTGAAACCAGCCGGGGATCGGCCGTCATCACGCCATCAACATCGGTATAGATCGCGACATCGTGGCACTCCAGCGCGGCCCCCACCAAAGTAGCTGAGTAGTCTGAACCGTTGCGCCCAAGCGTTGTAATCAATCCTTCGGGTGTATGGCCGATAAAACCAGGGACAATCGGCACAGTTTTCTGTGTCACCAGGGGATGTACCAGATCGCGCACCTGCTCCCGCGTCTCCGCTTGTAGCGGCTCCGCTCCAGGCACGCCGACCGGCTGAGAGGGATCTTGTTCAGGAGCCTCGGTCACTATTGCTTCTGTACGAATCGGACTTGCGGAAACTCCAAATTCACACACAGCCGCCGCAACCAGCAAGACGGAGAAACGCTCGCCACAGGCTGCGATAGCGGCTCCTAGCTCGTGACGTTGTGGTTCTGCCAACAAAGCCTCAACCGCTTCCGTCAACAAACCAAAGACCTCATCTAACTCCCGCAAAAGCGGCTCGCGATGCAAGGGATTAAGGACCGCTCTGGCTGCCGCTTCGTGGTGGCGAAAACGCACCTGCTCCAACTCATCCTGGCACAGCTCACGCTCACCCTGTGAGGCCAGCAGCGCAAGGCGTAGCAACTGATCAGTCACTCCAGACTGGGCCGAAACGACGACCACTGGAAAGGTTTTTTCCGATTCTGCCGCTCGTGCAATAATTTGCGCGACCCGCCGGACACGCTCACCATCACCAACAGACGTTCCACCAAATTTAAGGACGCTCACTTGTTTCTTCATACAACCACCATCGCCCGCCAGGGCGCAATTGCTTGCGCCCTACGTTCACGGGTCCAAATCCTGAATCAGCCAGATGGACCCTGAAAAAGTACGCGCTCCACCAAACAAACTACGCGTTCGCCGTTTCATTCAGATTCACAGTCGCTGCTTTGAGAGCCTGATCCAGGTCCGCCAGCAGATCGTCAACCGTCTCCAAACCAACCGAGAGGCGAATGAAATCAGGCGTCACACCTGTCTCTTCCTGCTCTGCCGGTGTCAATTGGGCATGGGTGGTGCTGGCGGGATGGATAATCAGCGACTTGGCATCCCCAACGTTCGCCAGGTGTGAGAAGAGTTCGACATGGCGAATCAATTGTTTACCAGCCTCAAGTCCGCCCTTGATGCCAAAGCCAATGATCGCACCAAAGCCATGCGTATGATACTTCCTGGCAGTTTCATACTGAGGATGGCTGGGCAGCCCTGGATACAGCACCCAACCAACCGAGGGGTGGCTTTCCAGGAACTCGGCTACGCGCAGGGCATTCTGGCTATGCCGTTCCATACGCAGTGGGAGCGTTTCAAGACCCTGCAAGAACAGCCAGGAGTTGAAAGGTGTGGTCGCGGCACCGAGGTCGCGTAGCAGTTGGACACGGGCCTTTAAAATGTAGGCCAGTGGCCCAAATGCCTCGACATAGCGAATTCCATGATACGAAGGATCGGGCTCAACCAGGCCCGGGAAGCGTCCATTGCCCCAATCAAAGGAGCCACCATCGACGATTACGCCGCCAATCGAGGTGCCATGTCCATTGATAAACTTGGTCGCGGAATGCACGACGATATCGGCACCATGCTTCAGGGGCTGCACGAGGTAGGGCGACGGCAAGGTATTATCAACAATCAACGGCAGGTTGTTCTCGTGAGCAATATCGGCCACGGCCCGGATATCCACCGTATCCAGGCGAGGATTGCCCACGGTCTCAATGTAGAAGGCCTTTGTGCGCTCATTGATCAGTGGCCGGAAATTTTCGGGGTCGCGGCTATCGACAAAGTGAACCTTGATGCCAAGCTTGGGAAGGGTATAGTGGAATAGATTATATGTGCCACCATAGAGGCTGGCTGAAGAAATAACTTCATCTCCGGCCCCGGCGATATTGAGGATCGCCATCGTCTCTGCCGACTGACCTGAAGAGGTAGCCAGAGCACCAACGCCACCTTCCAGGGCCGCCACACGCCGCTCAAAGGCATCCTGTGTAGGATTCATGATACGCGTGTAAATATTCCCGAATTGTTTCAGGGCAAAAAGATCGGCAGCGTGTTCGGGGCTATCAAACACATAGGAAGAGGTCTGATAAATCGGGACCGCACGAGCACCTGTTGCACTGTCAGCGGTCTCCTGTCCGGCATGCAGGGATAGAGTCTCAAAACCATAGCTGCGATTGTTGTTGAGTGCCATCGAATTCAATCTCCTTGTGTATTCCTACATATCTTCGTATCAAAGTTTCGCTACATCAGATGATCTTCAATAAATCGGACATTTGTTGCCATTCTTTGAGAAAGGCATCATGCCCGTAGGGGGAATCAAGTTCAGCATAGCGAGCATCACCACCAAGGTGGCGCACCTTATCGGTCAGCCAGCGCACCCGCGCAGCCGGGAACAGGAAATCTGAACGTATACCAATAAACAGGGCTTTACTTTGGAGTCTGCTCAATGCTTCCTCCAGCGAGGCATAACCGGCACTGACATCATAGAGGTCCATTGCGCGACTCAGGTAAAGGTAACTGTTAGCATCAAACCGCTCAACCAGAGAGGCTCCTTGATGATACAGATAGTTTTCAACGTCAAAGCGTGTGCCAAGATCAGGCGAGCCGCTAGGAGCCGTCTCCTCAAGACTGTAAGCAGGCCGCCGTGCAAAACGCATCTCCATCGCTTCTTCGCTCTGATATGTAATCATCGCCAACATACGAGCAATCGCCAGCCCAGTCTTCGGACCCTTGCCAGGCGCATAATCCCCGCTCAGCCAGGCCGGATCAGACATAATGGCCTGGCGTTCAACCTCGCTAAAGGCGATCGCCTGGGCAGTCAGGGCAGCCGTTGCGGCAAAAACAGCAACTTTTTGCACCATCTCAGGATACGTGACCGCCCATTCAAGCGCCTGCTGGCCTCCAATCGAGCCGCCCGCAAGTAGCGCGATCTGTTGTACACCGAGATATTTGAGCAGACGATACTGAGCATTGACCATATCGCGAATCGTAATCACTGGAAAACGCATGCCATAACGCTGTCCAGTGCGAGGATTGATCGAACTTGGACCAGTGCTGCCAGAGCAGCCACCCAGCACATTTGAACAAATCACAAAATAGCGATCGGTATCAAAGGGCCGTCCTGAACCAATCAAGGGATTCCACCACGCGGCTTTAGGGTCGGCAGGCCGCTCAGGATCATGAGCATGAGAATTCCCGGTCAGAGCATGAGTAAGTAGAATAACATTATCACCTGTCGAATTAAGTGATCCCCAGGTTTCATAAGCAAGTGTGACTGAATCCAGCGATGCGCCAGATTGCAGAGGTAGGTGCGTAAATGAATAAGTGCGAACCGGGTTCAAAGGCAACGGATACTCCTTCAGCATCGTATAAACTTCGCTCTGTAGCACCAAAGCATGGCCTCCTTTCGTGTATTTTTGGTAACAAAAAAACCCACTCGCTGGCAGGGGCGAGGGGTTAAAAGCTTCGCGGTACCACCCTGTTTTGCTAACACCTCACGGTATTAGCCTTATCAAGTCCTCATTTCCACCCAACTCATCCTCAAGCAGGGAAAACAAACAGACCTTTGGCTTTTAACGCGGCCAGCGGCCAAATTTACTGACTTCAGTTCTTAACAAAGACCAAAATGTTCAATTTGCGACTCAAAGGTGATCTTCAACGTCCATTATGGTGCCGGCCTCTCAGCCTCGCCAGCTCTCTGTAACCTACCCGTGACGTTTACTTTCCTCTTCACAGTCAATGTTTACTTGACTTATAAAGTACACAATCCTATTAAGCGAAAAACAATTTTTCTCAGGCAGATGCCTCCTTCGCTATCTCTCCTTCTATTAGCCTGCGGCGGCAAGGAAAGGGACAGAAGCATCTGCGAGAAAAAATGGGCAACAAAAAACCCCTCGTTCAGGGGGTTTGGCTTCATCGCACATTCCCCTCATCTCGCGACATAAGTCGCCGGAATTGGCACCCTATTTGCGACGATGCAAATGGGTTGCCGGGTTTCATCGGGCCGATTCCCTCCACCTCTCTGGATGAGAGCAGTCTTGCTGCATTGTATTGAATTGTTTGTGTACATCGGTTGCCCATCAGAGATATTACCCTGATGTGACTCTTGAAAAGTGCTTGTGGAAAGTATAACGAAGAAAGTCGCTGTATGTCAAGGCTTGCACGTAAAAACAAAAAACTGAGCCTCTCGAACTGAGAGACTCAGATATTCTCGACCCGAAATCATGCCCGTTAAGGAAACACGATCAGGTCTCAGGTATCATCCCTGAATGTTCATGTAGAGCCGATTGCGATCAAACGGTAGGTATATTTAACACTCACGTTTTCATCAATCAAACACAATTACATGCCCGATAAAGATCTTTCGGGTTCCGGGGACTTAGCGTCCCGAATAAGGCTGGTTGCCATTAGCATAGCTGGACTGTCCAAACATGACACGTGACGGACCACGCTGCCCAAAGAACATGTAAAGGAACACACCAATAATTGGGACAAGCCAGATGACCAGCAACCAGATCAGCTTACCAACCGGCGTATGATCGTCTTCCAGCACCATTACGGTCTCGATAATATGCCCTACGCCTGGAACTAACACCAGCACCAGGAAAAGCAATGAGTTAAAAAAGCATCCTCTATTACCAGACAACATTGTACGCTCCTTATAAAAATGCAATCCATGCATGTAATTCATCATAAAACAGAACTAGCCTCTATCAGGAATTCTGTTGGCTTCCATGCACAACTTCCCACTTTCAGAGTAACAGCAAGGACGTCTCTTGCTGCACCAAAGGCATCTCAGAAGGATCAAGGATTCTAGAATCCACCTGGTCCCTGCTCTGCCTTCGCATATGACGTGCAGGAAGCTGCAAATTGTTTCACTGAATGATATACGCTGTTATTCACAGCAGGTTGCAAACAGCCAGTATTTTACTGAAAAACATCAGGGAATTTCCCTCTTTTGCTTGTCCTGCAACACATTTGGATATCTCACAGCGACACACGCAAAACAGGGACCCATGAACATCACGTGCAAGGACCCCTGTTGGCTTCAAACTACTACGTAAGAAGATTTATTTTTATAGAATGAGACAAAGAACAGCTCGTATGCGAACGAATGGAAGAGCGTTTAGGAAAGATTACAACAAAAAAGGGAGCCATCTCTGACTCCCGACATCTATTGATTTTCAGGTAAGGCTTAGAAGCTGATAAAGCGTTTGACCGTCTTCATCACCAATGGTTGGTATTCTCGTTCAAAGCCGCCCGCAAAACGTACGACATTGCCGCCCCAACCTTGCTTGAAACGATAGACACCCGCCATAGACTCTTCGCTATCATCCGTATCAGGAATTCCCCAGAAATCATAGCGTGTCGCGCCTTGCTGCTTGATCCAGCGAATCGCCTCCCATTGCAGAAGATGATTGGGCATCAAATTGCGCTTCTCATTGCTGGAGGCGCCATATAGATAGATCCCTTCGCCACCAAAAAGCGTCACAAAGATTCCAGCCAACAACTGCCCTTCATGCTCCGCCAGGAACAGGCGACCTTTGTCATTCGCCGTCAGCAGATGCCAGGCCCGCACATAATATTCCTCGGTATGGATACCAAACTCGTCACGTGAGCTGGTTGTCTCCATGATACGGTACCAGGCCCGCACATCGTCTTCAGAGCTTGCCAGACGCACCTGAATGCCCTTACGAGCGGCCAGGCGAACATTATAGCGCCATTTCTCTTTCATGCGTGCCAGCAGTGTATCCTCAGCGGGCGTGACATCCAGCATAATTGTGCGCAGTGGCTGCACACTACGAGCAGCGCCAAATTGTAGCGCGGCCAGGGTTTCAGATACACAGACATGCTCAGGAGAATCTTCAAGCACATTTGGCTCCAGGCGCAGGGCCAGCGCCCCGTGATGCCGTAAATAATCATTGATCTGCATAAACAGAATCTTGCTGAGCGCCGTCTGCGACCAATCTACCACCGGACCCTTGGGGATATATGCCAGGTGTCCCAGTTGCGCGGGCGTATGGGGAGCGGTCCGCCGCAAAACCTGGGCTGCCGCGACAATGCGGGTCTCTTCGGTATCCCAGAGTGCGAGCCGAATGGGATGCCAGGTAGAGCTCGTTTTCAGCTCACCCCAGGCCCAACTTTGCAACAAATGCCCCTGGGAATGGGTATTTACAAATTGATCCCATTCTTCTCTCCTGGCAGATGAGATCGCTTGCAAACTATAACGATGTGACATAGCACCAACTTCCGTATGTATATATACCATTCAGGCATAATATATCTGATGACATTTCAATACTTTTTCAGGGAACCACTGGTCGCGTTCCAAACGAGCTAATTGATATAGTTCGCTCATTATAACGAGAATTTACCCAAAGTGCTATCTAGACGTTTCTAGCATCAACCAATCGGGCTATAACGCCACATCTCACGGAGGCTTAAAGCAGTGGGAGTTTCGGCTGGATCTCTAATTGCCTTATTAGTCTTAAACAAGAAACTATCATATCTATTTTAAAAAGCAAAAACAGCAAATAAATTTATTGACTTTTTTTAATATCTAGCTTACTATTATGTCATAGTATTTTCCAACGGTGCCAGCTACTTTTTATCCCCGTTTAGTACAGTAACAGAAAGTTGTTGCTCGATACTATCCTTGCCGTTATGCTTCGTCCCTCTGGGCCTGCAATAACCAATTTTCCTGTAACAATAAAAGAAAGGATCACTGTGACATTCAAAAAAATATTTTTGCAACAACTACCACACTTCTCCCTTATCAATCTCTATTGCCTGATGGCACTGAGCCTTACGCTGCTCACAGCCTGTGATGGATCGCCTTTCTCAGCAAGGACTCCTACACCAACTCCAACCTATATACCAGTGGATACCAGTTCATCCAGG
>DASSXK010000259.1:0-12037 GCA_035703945.1 Ktedonobacteraceae bacterium
ACTTTTGGGGTGCTGTTTACCAGCACGAGCGATTTTATCAATGCTCTGCGCGATATGCGCTATCCTTTGTGGGGCGAAGCTCGTATCTTAAGGCGCCTGCAACTGCTACACGCAAGCTGGGCCTCGATTCATTTCACTCAGTTTGGTTTGCTATACCTGCATGACCAGTTTGGCGCAACCCCTAAGGATCTGCTCCAGGTTCTCTAACTCCTTCGATAGACCAGGCATACATTTACTACGCATTAAAAAGGAAGCGGGGCTTTTGCTCCGCTTCCAATCGTTGTCATGGCAAGGCACTGACATTAAGTGGTTTGGTTGTGTTGTGTTTGCTGGGTCCGTGGTAAGGTGAAGAAGAACGTGCTGCCGCTGTCTTGATTACGAGACAACCAGATTTTCCCACAATGTCCCTCTACAATAGCCTTGGCAACAAACAGTCCCAGCCCGATTCCCGAATACTGGCTGCTTGCCGTATTGCGAACACGATAGAAACGTTCAAAGATGTGTCCAAAGTATTCTGGACTGATGCCAATTCCTTCATCGACGACGCTGATGATATAACTGTCGTCCTGTTGTTGAAGGCGGACCATCACATTCCCGCCTTGCGGTGAAAATTTGATCGCGTTATCAAGGATATTGCCGATCACCTGGCTGACACGATTGCGATCCGCTGTGATTTCGCTATCCTCGACCTGCATATCCAGCGAGATGGTGTGGAGATCGGCCGTGTTCTGGGCCAGGGGGATACGCTCCCTCAGCACATCGGCAAGGCGGAAGGTTGAGAAGTTCAGTTGAAGCTGACCCCACTGGACGCGGGAATGGTCCAGCAGATCGTTGACTAACCGTTCGAGGTGCTCGGTCTGGCTCTGAATAATACTCAGGTTGCGCAGATCATAATTTTCATGTGTCTCGTTAGTCGGAATCCCTGATTCCTTGCTGTTTTCGCGCATACGACGCTCAATACGCCGGATTAAGTGCTGGGTGTAGCCTTTGATCGCCGTCAGGGGTGTACGCAGTTCATGCGAAGCTACAGAGACAAATTCGTCCTTTAGCCTTTCAATCTGTTTGCTTGACGTAATATCATTCAAAACAGCCACAACCCCGATTGGAGCGGCTGGCTTTTGGCCAGGATCGTCGAGGGGGGCCGCACTTACACTGAGGGTTAAGGGGACCGCCTCGCCTTTGACGCCTGCAATCAACTCTTTTCTGAGCATCGTTTTTCCGGCCAGGGCCAACTCGACCAGTTGAGCCAGCTCATTGAGCCAGGAAGCGTTTTGCTCTTCCGCCAGCAGTTTGAGAGGGTAGTCCGCTTTAAAAGCGACCTGGGCCTGCGAAAAGATTTGACGGGCCGAAGGATTGGAGAAGGTGATTGCGCCCTGGGTATTTGTGATCAGCAGCCCTTCAGACATGCTACTGATAATCAATTCCAGGCGGCGGCGTTCCATCTCCGCAGCTTTCCAGAGGATATTCTCGCGCTCCCGCAGGCTGGCGTTTTCGAGGGCAATTGCGGCGTAATCCGCGATCATCGTGGTGAGCTGAAGGAGCTCAGTATCGAAGGTTCCTTCCTTCTCATCGAAAAGGCTAAGCATCCCAATAATACGATCTTCAACTGTAAGCGGTATATTCAAGAAATCTTTGACTTCATTGCTATGCGTGCTGGCAGGAACGTTCTCCAGGGCAAATTCATCTGGAGCGTCAAGGTAAGCGGTCACGGCCATTTCCTCGGCGGTGACTTCCGGGAAACCAATCACATTTGCGGCCCGCGTAATCCTGGTGATAATCGATTGCAGAAAGGGGGCGCTGGGAGGGTAGCGCGGAATAATTGAGAGTTCAAAAGGCTCGCCTTTAAGGAGGATTGAGCAGGCGGAAAAGCTGTAGATTTCTTGTAGGGCGGCGATCAGGGCATGGTGTACTTCGAATCGGTCATTTGCTGCAACAAAACGTTTGCCTATCTTGTTGAGATAAGCCATCTCGCGGCGGATAGCATTCACGTGGTCCATTTGTTCCGATGCCATCGTGTGAGTGATGCTATCCTGCGAGTTCAGTTCGGATTGTGCGCTGCTCTCCATATATTTTTGTATTATTTCTGTTCAAGTTGACGTGTCACTTCTTCATGTAGAGGGGGAACGATGAGATTCCCGGTAAGCTCTTTTAGTCCGCTAAAGCACTCCTGCAAGAGCGCATCTAATCCACTTGCTAGTTCTGTAATGGAAATTCCGCTGAGCTGTTCCTGGAGAACGGTCGGAACAATTTCAGTATAATCAAGTTTGGTGAGTAACCCCAGGAACGGGTATTCGGGTGAGAGACGTTGGGCTGCACCCTGTACGAGAACACGGGTGGTGGCCTTGCCTAAAAGCGGTGCTACTCGGTCATCAATCAACTTAAATGCTTTTAGATAGGCCTCGACAATTTGCTCATGGGAGATGAACTGAAAAATTTCTTTGTCGTTTGACATTTGTTTCTCCCTTTGCTGCTTTGGTATACGCCGTTTCATTTATTATAGCATAGTCCACATGCTGATGTAAGGGTATAGGCCTTTCAGGCAAACGTACAAGCGATCTCGCTCGCTTGCGTTGTTGATATGATGTTTTATGCTTTTGAGTTTGGAAAGGCAGCCTCGCGGCTCTGGCTATTTTATTGTGAAGCCTCTCTCCAGGCCATTTCGGCTCTGACAATGATGGAGTTGAGAGGTCGAATTATGCTTTGAATTTCAGTCGTTTTTATGCTTGATTTGCGTGAAGCTCATTAGTTAAATTTATGACATTGTTCACACGAAGTTCTTGTGCTAGTACCAATTTAAGAGTGATATATTTACATTTGTATTTTTGGGTTTCTTTTTGCCACCTGCGGTGGCGAGCAGGGGGGAAAGATTACTGGGGCACAGCCCCAGGCCCCAGGCAAGGGGCGAAGCCCCTTGCAACCCCATTTGAGGAGGGGATGAGAGGGGTCAGAGGGTGAGGATGGTCCTTGCAACCCCATTTTGAGGACTGGGGAGGGGATGAGAGGGGACGGTGGTTGAGGAAGGCTCCTTGCGACTCGATTTGAGGAAAGGGGAGGAGATGAGAGAAGAGGCAGGGTATTGGATACGTGCCCTGGGCAAGGAGATTTGTCTTTTGCATCCCTATTTCAATATAAGGCGGGAATGAGAGGGGACGATAGTACAGGCTCCATCGTCCCCCTGGGAAAAGGATAAAGTCTCTTGTAACCTCATTTCAAGGGGTTAAATGAGACGTGACTGCCTTTTAAGATGTTGTTAAACGGCCAGGCCGAATAACCTTGCCAGCCAGAGCCTGAAGCCGCGCAATGCAGGTTTGCCGCTACCATCACTATAGCCTGCGGCCATATCCAGCAGGCGCTGTTGACCGGATTCCTTGCGTCTCCGTTCGACTTCGGCTTCGGCCTGGATTGAGTAGCGTTCATTTTGCTCATCGATTGCGGCCTGGAAATGCTCCGGGCGAATCTGGAAGCGGCCCATTGGCTGAGGCATATCTCCTGGCATGATGTCTTCATTTGTGGCCTGAGAGGATTCGCTATGGGTTGTTCCATCGCTGGCTCCATTGGCTGCTTCTGTTGAAGTAGTCGCGTCGGGAGCGGTGATGGCGGCAGGTTCCTCTGTGATCTGTATCCGATTGGGTCCCACTCGGGGTGAGATCCACTCGCGTAGCGCCAGCAGCGAGGCCCGGCGGCAGATGGCCTCGATGTCCGCACCGCTGCGGCCTTCGGTCTGGGCCGCGAGTTCGTTTAGATGAACATCATCGGCCAGCGGTCGATTGCGGGTGTGGATCTCGAAGATGGCTTCGCGCTCATTCGCATTGGGATAGCCCATTTCGACGATCAGGTCGAAGCGGCCCGGCCGCAGCAGGGCGGGATCGATCAGCTCCGGACGGTTCGTCGCGGCGATCACAATCACACCTTTACGACCCTCAATGCCATCCATCTCAGTTAGCAATTGGGCGATGACACGGTCGCTGACCTGACTGTTGACGTCTCCACCGCGTCGGGGGGCCAGCGCGTCGATCTCGTCAAAGAAGACCAGGCAGGGGGCGGCCTGCTTGGCGCGGCGGAAGACCTCGCGCACACCTTTCTCGGATTCGCCGACCCACTTTGAGAGTAGTTCGGGTCCTTTGATTGAGACAAAGCTGGCTTCGCATTGGTGGGCCAGGGCCCTTGCAATCAGGGTTTTACCTGATCCTGGAGGGCCCGATAGCAGCACTCCTCGGGGTGGCTCAACCTTGACGTTGGCGTAGATTTCGGGATAGCGTAGCGGCCATTCCACGCCCTCAGTCAGGTTGCTTTTGACCTTCTCAAGGCCACCAATATCATCCCAGGAGGTGTCACTGACTTCAACATAGACCTCGCGGGTTGTGGAGGGCTCAACCTCCCGTAGAGCTGCCTGGAAGTCTGCCATTGTGATATTCAGGCTGACCAGCGTCTCATAGGGGATGTAGCCCCGTTCATAGTCAATGTGGGGCAAAACGCGTCGCAGGGCGATCATAGCGGCCTCACGACATAAGGATTCAAGGTCCGCACCTACGAAGCCCGGCGTTAACTGAGCGAGTCGGGCCAGGTCTACGTCGTTTGCCAGCGCCGCATCCTTGCTGTGGATACGCAGGATGTCTGTGCGCCCCCGAACATCGGGAACACGCAGCGCGATCTCACGGTCGAAGCGTCCCGGTCGTCTGAGGGCCGGATCGAGGGCATTGGGCTGGTTCGTTGCACCAATCAGGACGATCTGCCCGCGCGAGGAGAGGCCATCCATCAGCGCTAGCAACTGACCGACGATACGTCGCTCGACCTCGCCGCCGGTTTCGGCACGCTTGGGGGCCAGGGCGTCCAGTTCATCGATGAAGATGATGCTGGGGGACTGCCGTTGGGCTTCCTGGAAGACCGAGCGCAGCTTGGATTCGCTCTCACCATAGAACTTGTTGATGATTTCAGGTCCGTTGATGATAAAGAAGGTGGCATTAGTTTCCGCCGCCACGACACGGGCGATCAGCGTCTTGCCGGTTCCGGGAGGTCCGTAGAGCAGGACTCCCTTGGGAGGCTCCACGCCCAGGCGGTCAAAGACAGCGGGATATTTTAGTGGTAGCTCGATCATTTCACGAATGCGTTGCAGTTCTTTACCAAGACCGCCGATATCCTCGTAGCCGACGTGTCCTTTGGGTCCTTGTTTGCCAGCCCCACGGGTCTGGGCTTTTACCAGCGTGCCCGGTTGGACTACGACCGCTTCAGTCTCGACACGCTGTGAACTCTGGATCTCGTTTGCCAGTTCATCCAGATTGCCAGAACTGCGTTTCTTTAAGGTGTAGCTTGGCGTGGCGGGTGTCGTGCTGATAATCAGGAACTCTCGGGGAGCCGATCCGGGCGTGCCAACACGTAGCAGATCACCGATCACGACCGGCAGACCGACGAGATAACGGGCAATATATTGCAGGTCGCTCTCTTGAATTGGCGTGCCGCTGCTGAGAGGGAGCAGCGTGAGTTTTTCCGCATCCCTGACCTGGGCTTTACGAATCGTGACCCGTTCGTTCAGGCCAGAGGCGCTGTTCTGGCGCACCTGACTGTCCATCTGAATCACCTTCTGGCGGCGGTCGATGGACGAGGTTGGAACAAGTTTTGCCGCCGTTGTACGGGCTCCGGTGATCAGGACTATATCGCCTGGCTGGCAACCCAGTTGGGTCATATCGCTTGTATCGATACGCGCAACTCCCCGGCCAACCTGCATTCCTTCGATAACAACCAGTTGCAGGGCCTCAACAGTTGATGGAACCTGCTCATCTGTCGATGTCAGTTTTGCCGTCGTTGATCCTGTTGTGGCTGCATCAGGTGGAAGTTTGGTAGTGATAGCATCTGGTTGTCTATTACCACCCTGATTGCGCGACTCCTCCATAAAAAAACCCTCTTCTTATCTAAAAAAGTGTGATAAATGCGTTATTGATACTAGAACGACCATTGAAAACCAGGATATATCTTATATCATGTCACAGGTATATGTACGTCAAGCAGAACAAAAAGTTGAAGTTTGGCTACTCAATCCTCAGTTTTTCAGCGTCGTTTGTAATGTGGATGTGAATTTTTGTCACCGTGATAAAGAATCATCTCTTTCAGGCTGAGCAGTGAGATCTTTCTACAAGTCATCCTGATTGAGTACATAGGCGTAGTTTCTTCTTAGAGGGTAATTCTTCCTGGAGCTCCCGTTGTTACTTTCGTACTATGGATAGGTATATTCACCTTGTTTAATTGCACTTTCTGCCCTATACTGATCTTTAATGATCAGTCGGAAACAGAGTGAAGTGCTTTGAACCACAAAGAGCCATAAAGAAACACAAAGAAGCATGGTAAAATGCTTCTAGCACCGTAATATTTTTCTGGTGCATGTTATCAGCTATTGCTTTGCAGGTAGCTTTATAACCAATAGTTGAAATTAGATGGTCCCGGTCTTTCCTCTTTCGCAGCGTCGCGTAGACGAATTGGGCCCCTATATGTCACGCATTGAACCTGCTGTTTTCTCTGATGCGCATTACGCTCAAGAAGTAGAAGGATGCTCTATGACACCACCATATAATGAAAATCCAGAACCACTAAAACCAAATAAGTCTCGTTTAACTCAAAGAGTTACCAGTAAAAAAGATTTTATACGTTATGGCATATTATCCTCTCTGATTGCGCTGGTGATGATTGGATTGTCTTTTGGGATCATTGGCCTGCGGCAAACGATTATTACCAATGCGACTGTGATTGATAAGCCGATCAGCGATGTTTTGAATATGGCTGATCAACATCAGTTGAAGTCCGTTTCGATTAAAGGTGTGGATATTTATGCTACCGCACTAAATGGGCAAAAGTATCATGCTGTGAAGGAAGATGGTCAGATTGTTACCGATATCTTCCGACATGACCGTGTCGCGGTAAGCATCGACACCTCTACCGGTGCCAGTTGGTCCCAGGTCGCGGTTGATATTTTGCTGTTGAGTATTATCCTTGGATCGACATTCTTCCTGTTCAGACGGGGACGTGACGGGCAGGCCTCGTCATTTGCACGTTCCAAGGCCAAGAAATTTAAAGAAGCCCACCCCTCGATCCTGTTTAAGGATGTCGCGGGGGTTGAGGAAGCCAAAGTTGAACTCCAGGAGATTGTCGAGTTTCTGAAAAGCCCTGAGCGTTTTAGCAAGATGGGGGCACGTATTCCTAAAGGTGTCCTGCTGGTTGGCCCTCCCGGAACCGGTAAAACCTTGATCTCACGGGCTGTGGCTGGTGAAGCCGGTGTGTCTTTCTATAGCGTCAGCGGCTCCGAGTTTGTTGAGATGTTTGTTGGTGTTGGTGCGGCCCGGGTCCGTGATTTATTCAAAGAAGCGAAGGAACATTCGCCCTGTATCATCTTTATTGATGAGATCGATGCTGTGGGTCGCCAGCGCAATGCCTCCAACATGGGCGGCAATGACGAACGTGAGCAGACCCTGAACCAGTTGCTAGTCGAGATGGATGGCTTTAGCAAAGATACGAATATCGTCGTGATCGGCGCAACAAACCGGCCCGATGTCCTTGATTCGGCGCTGCTGCGTCCTGGCCGCTTCGATCGCCAGGTCATGCTGGAGAAGCCGGATATTCGTGGTCGTGAGGCGATCCTGGATGTGCATGCCAAAGGCAAGCCAATGGCCGAAGGAATTACGATGTACGATCTGGCCCGTCAGACGGCAGGCTTCTCTGGTGCGGACCTCTCGAACCTCTTGAATGAGGCCGCTTTGCTGACGGCTCGTCGCGGCAAGACTCTGATCGACAAAGCAGAACTGGAAGAGTCGATCCTGCGCGTTATGGCCGGTCCTGAGCGCAAAACCCGCTTAATTACCGAGGCTGAGAAGGCGATTATCGCCTATCATGAAGTCGGTCATGCGATTGTGATGCGCTGTACTCCTGGCTCCGATCCGGTCCACAAGGTTTCTGCGATTGCACGCGGCATGGCGCTGGGTATTACGATGCAGGCACCTGCGGAGGATCGTTATCTTATGCGCCGCTCAGAACTGCTGTCTAAGATGGCGGGCGCGATGGGTGGTCGGGCCGCCGAAGAGCTGATTTTCGGAGATGTCACAACCGGAGCCAGCCAGGATCTTGAGTATGTCACGGCCTGGGCTCGCAAGATGGTTTGTGAGTACGGTATGAGTCCGCTTGGGATGGTTGCACTCAAGAGCGATGCTGAAGGCAACTCTTCGATCAGCCCCGAGACTGCTGCCAGAATCGACGAGGCTGTCTCAAAGCTGGTTGAGCAGGCGTATGAAACCGCCCTCAACATTCTGCGTAAGAAGGAAGATCGGCTCAAGGTGATTGCCGAGCACCTGATTAAGGTTGAGACGATTGACGGCCCTGAGCTTGATGCCTTATTATTTGTGGCATGACCCGAACATTTATCGCACTTGAACTTGATGAGTCCGTGCAACGTTTTCTGGCTGCTGCATTGCAGCAGCTCGCACGGAAGCTTCCTTCTGTTCGCTGGGTAGACCCGGCGAGCATACATCTAACGCTGGCCTTTCTCGGCGACCTGACGGATGAACAGGTCGCCGAGGCGATTGCCTCTGCTGACAGTGCTGCGCGCCAGGTGTCGCCGTTTGAGTATCGCCTGGCCCGGCTCGGCACCTTTGGCTCTCCTGAACGGCCGCGCGTCCTCTGGATGGGCGTTAAAGATCCATCTGGAAGCCTTCCACGCCTGCACCATCTTCTGCGGCGTGAGCTGGAGCCGCGTGGTATGCCAGTGGAGACGCGGGGTTTTTCTCCACATCTGACGCTTGCTCGCCTGAAGACTCCTTTGCCTTTTACGGAACAGCAGACCTTGAACGACTTGCTGGATGAGCAACCAATCCAGGCTTCGTTGCCCTGTCGGGTAGCCAGCGTCAGCACGATCAAAAGTGAACTTCTGCGAAGCGGTGCCCTCTATACGCCTTTGCATCACAGTTTGCTGGTTGACCCGCGCTAACTCTAGCTTGTCTACTCTTCTTTGCTTGCTCAGGTTTTTATATGGTACTCTTAAAGTACCGGGTAAAGAGGTCGCAGGAGCGATAATCCCTTCGCATGCGGGGATACAAGGGGCGAAGCCTCTTGCCAGGGGATTGGGGCAGCACCCCAATCCTTCCCCCCTTTCCTCGCCGCCGCAGGCGGCACCTTTCAATGAAGAAAGAAAAAACATTCAGGCGGAATGTGCCGCCATCTCTATTGTTTTTTCATTTGCTGACATTTGTACTTGCAATGTTATCATTTGAACGTAAAAATGATACAATATGGCTGACGTTACTTGTATAAACAGGGAAACTTCATTGAGAGGCAGAAGAGGATCAACGATGGTATTTGCCTTGCCTGCTGCTGTAACTGTCCTGGCACCCGCCACATCGGCGAATCTGGGGCCGGGATTTGATAGCCTTGGACTGGCGTTACAGCTCTATAACCGTTTTGAGGTGAGCGAAGTTGTGGATGGTGACCCCTCACAACCTCAGATTGAAATCTCCGGCTCCTATGGCACGGGACTGACCAGAGGCGCGAATAATCTGTTTTTTCGGGCCTTCGCGGCCCTTTTTCAGGAACATGGGCAAGATCTCCCAGCCGTGCGTGTTCGGATGAAGATTAACATTCCTCCCGGTTGTGGTCTTGGAAGTAGCGCAACCGCCGTGGTGGGGGGCCTGGTCGCGGCAAAGGCGTTGTTGGCCGCGTACGACATCGAAATTTCCCAGGACCAGCTCTTGAAGATAGCTGTGGACCTGGAGTCGGGCAAACATCCCGATAACGTTGCACCTGCCCTGCTTGGCGGCCTGGTTGCGACAACCAAAGCCGGGGGAGAGGTTCAGGCGTTGAAGATCGTCTTTCCAGATGCCCTGCGGGCAGTAATTTTTACGCCCGATTTTCCGATGGATACTATTGCAGGGCGTAAGCTTCTGCCTGAAAGTTATTCCAAGGCGGATGTGACCTTCAATACGGGCCGGGTGGCTCTTTTCTTAACGGCCCTACAAACGCGCCGTTACGACCTGATTGGGGAGGCCATGCAGGATCGCCTCCATCAACCCTACCGCCAGAGCTTGTTTCCTGAGATGCCCGCGATTATTGAGGCCGCGATCGCGGCGGGAGCACACGGCGCCAGCCTTTCTGGCGGTGGCTCTTCGCTGATTGCGCTGGCAAGTGGACAGTTTCAAGCGGTATTGCAGGCCATGCAGGAAGCTGCCAGTAAACTGGGGGTGCGTGGCACTGGTATGATTCTGCGTGCCGATCAGCAAGGTGCGCGGATTGTGAATACGTCTCGTTCGCGTGTTCGAAAGGAAGAGAGTGCTCGGAATGGCAACCAATTCTACTGGACTCCAGCCAGGGGATCATCAACCAACTGATTTTCTTACTCCAGCGGCCGTTGATGCTCTGAATGCGATTACATTGCGTTGCCTGGAATGTGAGCTACTCTATTCAAGCTGGGTACCCGGCCAGCCTCCTCGCTATCGTTGTGAGTGCGGCGGTGTGCTGGATGTTGAGATGGAGTTCCGTCTGCCCGAACAAGATGCTCTTTCCGAGCCCTCGCTGGCACGATTAAATGAGCTGGAGCCGCTGCCTCCTGGTGCCCGCTGGCGGCAGTTGTTTGATGACCGGGGGGCCGTTCCGCCGATCTGGCCGGTCAGCTCGGATCGGATGTTGCTGGACCTGAGTGGCGTCTGGCGTTATCGTGAGTTGGTTCTGCCTGTCCCCGAGGAATATGTAGTGAGCCGTCCCGAAGGCAACACCAATCTCTATCCGGTCGGAACCGAGAATACTGGTTCCACGCGCCAGGGGTATCGAAAGATTGGACTTTATGCCGGGCTTGAACAGCTCTATTTGAAGCACGAAGGCGAGAATCCGACCGGCAGCTTCAAAGATCGTGGGATGACGGCCGGAGTGACAATGGCGCACATCTATGGCTCAACGGCTGTGGCCTGTGCCTCGACCGGGAATACCTCCGCTTCGCTGGCTTCTTACGCCTCCCAATTGGGTCTGCCGGGCTTTGTCTTTTTGCCTGCGGAGAATGTCGCTGCTGGCAAGCTTGCGCAGTCTCTGGCCTATAACGCCACCATGATCCGGATTAAAGGCGACTTCGATGCTGCGATGACTCTCGTGGAGCAGGTCTGCACCGAGCTGGGGATCTATCTGCTGAATTCGTTAAATCCTTTCCGCATTGAAGGTCAGAAGGCGATAGCGTTTGAACTGTTGCAGCAGCTCGACTGGCAGGCGCCGGATTGGGTTGTGCTGCCAGCGGGCAATCTGGGCAATACCTCGGCAATCGGCAAAGCATTTCGTCAGGCGTATGAACTGGGTCTGATTGGTCATATGCCGCGTATTGCGGCGATCCAGGCGGCGGGAGCTAATCCCTTTTATCGTAGCTATCAGCAGGGTTTCAAGCAGCGAGAACGCGTGCACGCAGAGACCGTTGCCAGCGCGATCAAAATTGGCAATCCCGTCAGCTATACCCGCGCCCGGGCCGTGATCCTCGAATCCAACGGTGTCGTCGAGCAAGTAACCGACGCCGAAATCCTGGAAGCCAAATGCCTGATCGACCAATCCGGAATCGGCTGCGAGCCTGCTTCGGCCGCGACCCTGGCCGGAATTCACAAATTGGTCAATCGAGGAATCATCCAGCACGACGAACACGTTGTGGGTATCCTGACCGGCACGCTCCTCAAGGACCCCACAACGGGCATCCCTCCGATTCCCACAGGTGAGGCAGTTGAGCCAACGATGGAGGCCGTTAAACGTGCCTTACGTTTGTGAGTATATTCTATTGCAGGGGCGAAGAGACCTTGATGAGCCAGTTTTTCTGGATGGCCTTCTTCGCCTTTCTCTCCTGAGTGCGCGTAGACTGTATGACAATGTATTTCCTATAGTCTTTAAGTTCTATTTGCGATGAAGAAGCGCACTACTTATAAGAATATCGTTTTAAAAGAGGTCACTCGCTTTCGATATTTTGCGAAATCGGGTGGCTAATGCCGTTCTGAGTCAGCCTGTTTGACGTTTATACGCTCTTTTTGATTCTTACGATAGGATTTCC
>DASSXK010000316.1:0-9254 GCA_035703945.1 Ktedonobacteraceae bacterium
TGACGGTAACGAGTGTCAACGGCAATACGATTGTGGCGAAGGGGCAGAATGGCAAGGCGGTGACGATCCATACCTCCGCGAGTACGCGCTATACGCAGGCTGGCAAAAGTGTTGCGGCCAGTGCAATTAAGGCTGGCACACATATCCAGGTTATGGGCACGCATAACAGCGATGGAACGATTACCGCTTCGAGTATTGTGATTGGGTAATGCCGTGCTTTCGTCCAGAGGGCTAGCAGCCAACAAAACTGCTGGCCCTCTGTGATTTTTAAAACTCATATATTTTAACGTAAAATGTGATGATCCAGCTATTATCGTTGTATATTATATTTTAAGCAGGTATACTGTTTTAATCAGGTGAAATCTAACAATTTGCTATTTAAAGGCACTTCACAACGGCGCTCTCGCGCCGACGAAGCGCTTTCCAAGCAGGCAGCACTGGAAAGCTTCAGCCTGGACCGCTTCGGGCACCAATGCTGCTGGCTTCTCAAGCGCCTTCAGTCAGTGAAGTGCATGGCTTGTTGTATGTTCTTGATTTTAGTGAAGACGGAGCAAGGTGACGGTAGATTCTTGTATGAGAGCCTGCGTTGCCTGGCGAGTTGAGTGGGTTGAACTTTTGAACGTCGATGTCCTTTTGGTCGTTGTTCCTTTTATTGCAAAGGAGGCAATCCCATGGCATCCGAGGGAGAAGCTATTCCCCAGAGCGCGACAGCGCAAGGTAGCAGCGCGGCTGCGATTGTCGCACGGCAGGATCGGATACCGATCTGGTCGCTTTCCTACCTCTTTATCGGTATTATTGGCATCGGTTTCCTCTTTACCTTCTTCGATATTTTCGACGTAACCGTCTCATTTGTCCAGACCTGCGTGCAAATTGTGCATGGTTGTACACCCCCAACGAGCGCCAATTATCTCGGCCTGCCGATTGAACTGAATCTGGCGGGCTATGTCGTGGGGGCCTTGATTCTGGCTCCGTTGGCGGACCGCTTCGGACGCAGAAATATGTTGCTGTTTACGCTACTACTGACCGGGCTGGGATCGCTGTATAACGCCTTTGTGCCGGATTATACCAACTTCATTGTGGCCCGTACGATCACTGGTCTGGGGATTGGGGCCGACCTGGCGCTTGTGAATGCCTATATCAACGAAGTTGCGCCGAGCAGCGGTCGCGCTAAGTTTACCTCTCTGATTTTTATCATGTCATCGCTGGGGGCTTTCTTTGGTATCTGGCTGGGATTGATCTTGACGACCCCTCCGGCCCCATTCCCGCTGGGCTTATCTTTTGCGATTGCCGGTCCGGCTTTTGAGGGCAATGGTTGGAGGATTATGTATGGCATTGGGGCGTTGCTGGCGTTGGCAGGTATCCTGCTACGCGTTCAGCTACCGGAGTCGCCTCGCTGGTTGATTGCCAGAGGAAGGACCGCTGAAGCCGAGACGATTGTTGCGGATATGGAAGCACGTGCGCGAAAACGGATGCCAGATCTGCCTGCTCCGGCGGCAGAGATCGCTATTACAACCCATGAGGATCGGGTTCCTTACACGGAAATCTTTAGCAATCCGCTATATCTGAGGCGCACGTTGCTGCTTGTGGTTGTCTGGTTTTTGGGATATGTGACGGTCTATTCGATCGCTCAGGGTTTGACAGTCTTGCTGGATAGCCTGCATTATCCGCCCCCGGAGTCGGGCATGATCGCAGCCTTTGGCACCTTTGGCTTTATTCTGACGGCCATCTTCGCCTACTACTTTGGTGAAAGCCTGGAGCGTAAGTTGTGGTTGCCAATTGCGGCCGCGCTAACGCTGATCGGTGGATTGCTGTTAGGTCTGGCGGGTTCTGGCAACTTTGGATTGTCGGCGATTGGGGCGATTATCACTTTTTTTGGGTTTAATCTGTGGGTGCCAATTACCTATACCTGGTCGACCGAAAACTATCCGACACGGGCCAGGGCGACAGGCTTTGCACTGGTTGACGGGATCGGTCATCTGGGTGGAGGAATCGGCATTCTGGTGATTGCGCCCCTGATTCCGAGCCTGGTCTCCTCGCTTGGTATGACAACGGGGCCGATCGTGATCTTTGTGATTATCAGTGCCTTCTTGATCGTTGCCGCCGTCATCGCGCAATTTGGGGTTGCGACACGGCAGTTGCGTCTGGATGAAGTTTCGCCGTAGGCCGTTGCGAGTTTTTTGAATTTTTGTAGTTTTTTTTGTAATTACGAAGGGCGTTACGACTAATATATAGTAACGTCCTTCTACCAGCGCAGCGGTCGATGAATAAAAAAGTGCCCATTCCTTACAGAATCAATTCCCAGGTTTCGCCGATCAGATCATGGCCATAACTGTGATGTGCTTCCTCGGCAACGAGCTTGAATCCGGTCTTCTCGTAGATGTGACGGGCCTCAACGAGGACACTGTTGGTCCAGAGCGTCAACTTCTTATAGCCATGATTACGAGCGAAGCGAATACATGCTTCGACAAGGCGCGTGCCAAGTCCCAGGCCGCGTGCTTTGGGTTCGACCAGTAGGAGTCGCAGTTTGGCAACGGTGTCGCTGCTCCGCACCACAAAGACCGAGCCAATGATTTCCCCATCCATCTCGGCAATCCAGCAGCGTTCTCGTTCAGGGATGTAGTTCGTAATGAAATCGGAGACGATCTGGGCCACAAGGGCCTCGAAATGTTCGTCCCAGCCATACTCTTGAGCGTAGAGCAGACCGTGCCGATGGGTAACCCAGCCCATATCGCCCGGCTCATGCGGGCGGAGAATAAAAGGCTCAGAAAATTTGAGGCCGTCGGTGAGCAGACTTTCGATGGTCTGCATAGCCTTCAACAAGCGCTGCTGGTCCTCGTCACTCAGGTTCGTCAGCATTTCTGAGACTTCTTCACGTGAGCGCTGATCCAGCAATGTGAATGCCTCTTTGCCGGGCGTGGTGAGACTGAGGAGGAACTGGCGCCCATCGCTCTCAGAACGAATTTTTTCAAGCAGTCCTTGTTGTTCGAGATGTGTCAGAAGGCGACTTAAGTATCCGGCATCAAGGCCCAACACACGACCTAGCCTGGAAGCCGTCAGCGGCGTCCCCTGTCCAAGCTCAAACAGGATACGTGCCTCGGTGAGAGGGTAAGGACTATGTAAGAGGCCCTCGCGCAGAACGCCGATCTGCCGAGTGAAAAAGCGATTGAACTGCCGTATGGCAGCAATCTTCTCTTCGGAGGTTACAGTCAGCATATGCTCATTTCCTTTGCTTGACAAAAGCGACTATTTACTTGCTATTATTTATTATATAGTTGCTTTTGTCAAGGATATTTCTCGTCAAGGAAATTCTGAAATGGCGTTTTGTCATAATTCAATAAAAAAGCAGCCCACCTGAATGGCATTACTCAGGTGAACTGCTTGTGGATTTTTAAAAGCCCAGCGGCCTTATTGCTTGATTGGCCTTCAGGGCTGATCTTTGCGGTCCCTGTTAAGTTTGGACGGATTGTCTACGATTTGCTCGCAATGCGACGGGCCATTTCACGCTCCCAACCATGGGCAAAGGATCGATCTTCAATGGTCTCGCCGCTGGCGAGGTTGGTTGTCGTGAAATCCTCAGGGCGTAAATCAGCACCAATCTTGCTGTTGCGCCCGACGCTCAGGCCATCTGGGAGGCGGGTACGTTTGCCGATCAGCGTGATCCCGGTATTGAGCCTGGATGGTTCCAGCCGGTTCGGGGTTTGATCGTCGCCTGTACCAATCTGGCAGTTTTTGCCAACGACGACCTCTTTATCGAGGATGGCTTTATCGACCACGCTGCCAGCGCCGATGACGGAATCGAAGAGTATAATCGAGTCTCGTACAATCGCGCCCTCTTCAACAACGACGCCAGGCGAGAGGACGCTACGCTCTACCTGCCCTTTGATGATGCAGCCATGCGAAATGAGACTACTGGTGACGCGGGCGTTGCTACGGACATGAGCGGGCGGACGCTCTTCGCTGCGTGTATGAATGATCCACGAGGGATCATAGAGATCAAAGGCCGGTTTATCCTCAAGCAACTGCATATGGGCTTCCCAGTAGGATTGGATTGTGCCAACATCCTGCCAGTAGCCAGCGAAAGGATAGGCAAAAACGTTCTCGCCTCGTTCCATCATGGCCGGAATGATGTTTCGACCAAAATCGTGCTGCGTCAGGGGGCCACCGGCCTCTTCGGAGCGGGCATCTTCAATCAGAACACGGATTAAGGTATCACGATCGAAGACATAGATGCCCATTGAGCCAAGGGTGCCTTTGGGTTCACCTGGCTTTTCTTCAAAAGAGACCACGCGTCCTTCAACATCGGTTTCGAGAATGCCAAAGCGATGCCCCTCTTCAATTGGAACGATGACCGCGCCAAGCGTGACATCGGCCCGATGTTGCTGATGGAAGGCGATCATTGGTCCGTAGTCCATGCGATAGATATGGTCTCCGGCCAGAATGACAACGTAATCGCAGCGGGTTTCCATCAGGAAGCTGAGATTCTGGTAGACAGCATCAGCGGTGCCTTGATACCAATCGGCATCACGACGGCCGGTGTAGGGTTGGAGCAGGTGGATGCCTCCTTTTTGCCGGTCTAGATCCCAGGGCTTGCCGATACCGATGTGGTCGTGGAGAGAATGTGGTCGATACTGTGTCAAAACGGCAACATCAGCGAGGCCAGAGTTCACGCAATTGCTAAGGGCAAAATCAATAATTCGGTATTTGCCAGCAAAGGGAACAGCAGGCTTGGCGCGCTTTTGTGACAGGAGACTTAACCGCTCGCCCTGACCTCCGGCTAAAATAATCCCTAGCACTTTACTCATTGCGCAGCTATCCTTTCTGAGTGTCTCGTGTGGTCATCCATTGAATGACAATTCGTAACGGCGCTCGCACGCCTACTGAATGCTTCATAAGCAAGCCTGGTTGGAAAATCTTCCAGATGAGCGGTGCTCGCCACTTTTCTACTGGCTCCTCAGACGCTTTCAGTCAACGAATTGAATGGCTTGTCGTAAGAAATAGAGTGTCTACTCCATTATATCCTACATAAATCCTACATGTTTATGCGTAGCATGCTCAAACACGATGACTTTTTTTGAGTATGCCAGAGATGGTAATACTTCACAAAGGCTGTTTAACGCTGTATTTCCTGCCGAGCGGTTGTATAATGGCTGCGATTAAACACAACATAGTGAGCGGGGGCATTTCAGATGAAACGAGCCTGGGAACGTGGGGCCGCTTTGCATTGCAAGCGCAAATCTTGCTTGCTGCCTGTTGGAACTGTGCTTGTCTGTATTCTTTCTATGCTGTTTTTACCGGCATCTGCGCGGGCGGATGGTGGTGCTCCTAATCTTATCTATGTATCTGGTGCTTTACAGAGTGTGGGGATTGTGGATGTCGGACAAGAGAAACTTGCCAGGGGATTTTCCGTCGTGGGCAATCCAAATATGCTGCTGCTAAGTCCTGATGGGGGACTGCTGTATGTGACGCAACCGACAACGGGCCGGGTGAGTGCTCTGGCTGCCAAAACGGGTCAGTTGATCTGTAGTGTGGCGTTTCCTGGACACCCATCTTTGCTGGCTTTGAGTATCGACGGCACGGTTCTCTATGTGGCGGGTAGCAATGAACGGGCTATGCTGGCCCTGGATGCTCGGACCTGTGCTCTTCTGCACTCCTTCCAGGCTCCTGAGGCGGTTTCCTGGCTTTCGGTGGCGGGTTACAACTCTGGTAACACGTTGCAGACGCAACTGTGGGTTGCGGGGAAAACAGCGGTGAGTATTCTGGATGCTCAGGGGCAGTTTGTTGATCGCATTCCGGTTGCAGGCGGGGCGCGTTATCTTTGTCTTCCAAGTGGTTTGACGGCTTATATTGTGACCGGTCAGGGCCGCGTTGTGGCGGCTGATATGTTGTCCCACCGTGTCTTTTCGACGTTGCTTACCGGGGGAACATTTGGGGTGATGGACTATGATGCTGTCACGGGCGAAATCTATGTGCCGGATATGTCGCATCAGCGGATAGATATTCTGATTCCTGTGCTGGATGGGGCTGTACTTGCCACGCGTGAGCCAGCCAGGATCATTCATGTGAGTAGTTCACCTCGCGCAATTGCGATTACGAATGATGGGCAATTTGGTTTTGTTGTGCGGTCCGGGGGAAAGGTGGACATGCTCGATATTCCGGGGCATGCCTTGATCAGGTCGATAGATGTTGGCGGGGAGCCTCGTTTTGTGATTGCCGGGCCTTATCCGCCTCTAGTTGTTCCTGCTCCAGTTTTGCTGTCTAAAGAGGTGTCTTCATCGCCTCTACTTTCTCTGGGTCTTGTTGCTGTTTTGCTGGTGGGGATGCTTTTTGCATTCTGGCTCTTTTGGAAGCAAAGGAAGAGATAGATATGCGAATACTGTCAGGGTGGAGCGTTTTGTGAGTTAAGTCATTGACAAATTGCTCCTAATCTTCAATAATTTTGATGGAATATACTCTTGTATTCGGTGTGAAGGAATCGTTTAATACTGTTATGTTTTTTCCTTTAATTATCGCTTATGTTTTGATGGTGGATATTTGCCGCCACAGGCCCCTTACATCCCCACTGATTACGGGGCCAGGAGAGATAGGGGAGTAGTTCAATCAGGGGTCTCAGCATCCCCGCTGATTACGGGTTTTTATAAGGGTTTTGATAGGCTGCTGGAGAAAAGGTGTATGTAATCTGAAAGGTGCGGGTTTCTATGAGTACAAATCCGGCGCGTATTGATAAATATGAATTGCAAGAGCTTTTGGGGAAGAGTGGGATGGCCGAGGTTTGGAAGGCTATCGATACTCTTTCGCATCAACAAGTTGCGATTAAGCTCATACATGCAAACCTGAAGGCAGATCCAGATTTTTTGACGCGTTTCCGACGTGAAGTCCAGGCTGTTGTATCGCTGCATCATCAAAATATTATTCGATACCACGATTTCTCGGTCCTTGAGACACGCGGGATAGAGAATATCATGGGATATATTGTTATGGATTACGTCGATGGCGGCACGTTGGCAGGGTATTTACAGAGCACTTCGCAGCAGGGAAAGTTTCCGGCTACCGCAGATATTATTGAGCTCTTTTCTTCTATCTGTGCGGGTGTTGATTATGCTCACCAGCGTGGGATTGTACCTGGGAGTCTCAAGCCATCAAATATTCTGTTCCCTAAATACAATACAACCACTTCTTCACTACCCGAACCAATTGTGACCGATTTTTGTATGCTTAAGCTGATGGGTGTGCCATCCGGAAATGGAAGCGGCTGGTTTGGTTTACCAGTCTACTCTTCACCTGAGCAGATTATGGGGAACCCGGCGGGTCCGCGTGGTGATATTTATTCACTTGGCGTAATCCTCTATGAACTTTGCACCGGCACGCCTCCTTTTCCAGGGAATAATCCCGCTACAATCATGATGCAGCATATTAATGCGGTTCCGACCTTGCCGAGTTTGATAAATCCAGCTCTGCCTCCGGCATTGACAGCGATCATCATGCGTTGTCTGGCGAAAGATCCAGGGCTGCGTTTCCCTGACGTTTCTTCTTTGATGGTGGAACTGGCAGGGGCCAATGTGGTGCCAGGTGTAGCTCTGCATGAGAGAGGGAGTCGACCTGATTATCCTTCCGGGCCTGTTGAGATGCCGACCGTTATAGATCATGGTTCGTCTTCTATTTCCGGAAGTAATCCTCTTTCATATGCCTCGTATTCGCCAACTGAGATGGCAACCCTGAGAAATGAGCAGATGCCAGCGGCGGCGGCCTACGCCACGCCATCTGCTGGCACCTCGACTCCGCCTGGCGGCCCACTCGTGACCCCTACGCTTAACTCTTCGAGGCCCGGAGGAATGGCGCAAAGCTTGCCCCCGGTCCCCTACGGGTCGCCACCTCTTCAATCGCCTGTCGTTGCGCCAAAGAAGTCTGGCAGACGCGGTTTATATGTGATTCTGTCCGTGCTGCTGATCCTCCTTATACTGGGAGGAAGCCTGGGAGCCTATCTCGTTTTTTTCAAGGGCTCTTCTGGCTCGACGGCCGCGACGCCAGGAGCTTCGATCGCGGGCTATGCGACCTTTGTCAGCAGCGAACTGCTTAGCTCTGACCTTCAGAGCAATCAAGGGATTACAGACCAGATGCTGGTACGCCTGAATAATCTTCCGCCCCCGGCGCAGGGGATGAATTACTATGCCTGGTTGTTGAACCGAAAAAGCCTGCCCTGGAATCCAATCGCGCTGGGTACATTGAAGGTGAATAATAATAGCGCGATCTTATCATATGCCAATGCGCAGCATACAAACTTGCTTGCGACGAATAGTCGCTTTCTGATTACGGAGGAGAGCGCCACGACGCCGCCCCTGACGCCTTCTCTGAATTCTAGTTCCTGGCGTTTCTATGCCGAGTTTGCAGATGTGAAGCCTGTCCCATCGGACCCGAAATCCTATAGTCTCTATGATCATCTTCGTCATTTGTTATCGGATGATCCCAAAGTTGCAGCGGCTGGCATGTCCGGGGGTCTGGATACCTGGCTCTATCGAGATTCGGAAAAGCTTCTGGAATGGGCAGGTAGCGCCAGGGATGCGCAGAAAACCGCCAAAAATACAGCCAGTCTGGGCTTTCTTCATCGCCAGCTTACCCGAGTGATGGATTTCCTGGATGGAACGTCATTTACCCAGTTAGCGCAGGATTTGCCTGGGCAACCCGTCTATGCGGACCCAACGATTTCGAAAATTGGTCTGCTGACATTTGATACCTCGAAACAGGACCCGCTGGGCTACCTGTATCATATCGGAACGCGGCACCTGCATGAGATGGTCTTACTGCCAGGGATCAATCCAGATCAGAAGGCACTTGCGATTCGGATTAACCAGGAGCTGAACGTTGTAAATGCCTGGTACGAGACGATGCGAATGGATATCCTGCAACTCAACCAGATGACCCCGGCGCAGTTGCTTGGGAATGAAGGTCGGACGCTGCTCAATGCCGTTGCAAATCTGGCAAATACGGCGTTTGTGGGGCAGATTAACTCGCAAGGTCAGGTGACACCGGGCGTTGTACAGATTCATTATGATATCCAGCGCCTGGCAACCTTCGATATTCGGGCATGTACAGGCAACAGTCCCTGCCCGGTGGTATAAGCCGGTTGAGGCTTTCTAGCGCAAGAAGAGGAGCTGGATATGGAGACGAGACGCTTCGGAAAATATGAGCTTCAGGAACGCCTGGGGCGTGGTGGCATGGCCGAGGTCTGGAAGGCGCTTGATACGCAGTTGCAACGCTAC
>DASSXK010000055.1:0-18358 GCA_035703945.1 Ktedonobacteraceae bacterium
AAGGATTATAGTTTACTTATGATTATCGTTATCCCACAACAAAAAAAGCGACCTCTTTCAAAGTCGCTCTTTCCTTATTTACTTATCTCTTCGCGTTTGAGGGTTAAACGCTTAGACTTTCAAGACACCTTCAACGCGTGTACGGTGAGAGCCAATGCGCTCTTTCTTGATACCACCCTCGGGGTAGATCAACTTCGCCTCGCGCTCAGGCAGTAACGAAGCCACTTCCTTCAGGACAGCATCCAGGAATTCTTCTTCCGGAACCGTTCGAACTACTTCACCCTTGCGGAAAATCAGGCCACGGCCCTTACCACCGGCCAGGCCCACATCAGCGTCACGGGACTCGCCAGGACCATTCACGACACAACCCATGACTGCCACGTGAATCGGGGTCTGAACCTTCGAGAGACGCTTCTCAACCTCGTTCGCGACCTCCACGACGTCGATCTCGACGCGGCCACAGGAGGGGCAGGACACAAAGGTCACGCCACGGTTGCGCAGCTCCAGCGAACGCAGGATCTCATAGGCAACTGGAATCTCTTCCTCTGGCTCGGCACTCAGGCTGACACGGATCGTGTCACCAATACCGGAAGCCAGAAGCAATCCCAGCCCAACCGACGATTTGACCGCGCCCGTCACCAGCGTACCGGCCTCGGTGATTCCCAGGTGCAGGGGATAATCCGAAAGCTCGGAGAAGCGGTGGTAAGCTTCAACAGCCGTCAAAGGCGTCGAGGATTTTAGAGACACTTTAATCTCGTGGAAATCCAGGGCCTCACACCAGCTAATGTATTCCAGCGCCTTGTCAACCATACGGGTTGCCAGGCGCTCGCGCTCTTTGCGGCGAGCCTCGGCGGGATCGCTGCGCTCCAGCGTACCATCATCGCGCAACTTAACCTGGATGCGCTGCATCTGACCCTGCTGGTCCAGCGCGTCGATCGAACCCGAATTGACGCCAATACGCATTGAAACGCCATGCTCTTTACAGGCCCGCACAATCTGCTCAAGCGATTCCCGACCATTGATCAAGTTGCCAGGATTGATACGAACACAATCTACGCCCTGCTTGATGGCTTCCAACGCCAGGGAATGTTTATAGTGGATATCCGCAACGAGAGGGATATTGATCTGCTTCTTAATCTCGCTGATTGCGTAAGCATCGGCCATTTCTGGCACAGCAACACGTACGATTTCGCAGCCAACATCTTCCAGACGATGAATCTGGGCAACAGTGTTCTCAACGTCACGAGTATATGTAGTACACATCGATTGTACCGCGATTGGGGCATCTCCCCCGATCGCTACATCTCCAACGTGAATCTGTCGGGTTTTACGTCGCATAATAATACGTCACTCCGTTATTGTCAGAACTAAGATGTTATCAGTCTCACCTGAAACAGATCTTATGAACGAATATTACTTTATAGAGAACATAGGACTATTCAAGCCAATTGACAAGGTTGCCGCCTGCGGCGATCAGCCCCCGGTAATCCAGCGGGTAATGTCACCAAAAGTGATAATTACCATCAGCGTGAGTAGAAGGGCCATGCCGACCAGATTAATCATGCCTTCATGTTCTGGTTTTAGGCGTTTACCGCCGCGCAACAATTCAATGAACACTAATACGATGCGTCCACCGTCCAAAGCGGGGAAAGGTAAAATGTTTACAATTGCCAGGTTCAAGCTTAAGATTGCAGTCAGGCTAAGCAAAGGGAACCAGCCATAGATTGGTAACGACTGAGCCGTCTGTCCGGTTATACTCACAATTCCAACCGGTCCCGCCACCTGCACCGGAACCTGGCCAGTCACCATCTGTACAATACCCTGAATAAACTGCTGTGTGACATCAAAGGTATGTTTTATCCCCTGGACAGGCGCGTCCCAGATACTATAACGTACAAAGTTCACCTGGTCCGTCCTGACCACACCCATCGCGCCCTGTCCCTTTGGAGGATTCTCACGCGCATTCACAACCGTCGTAAAGGGCTGCTGCTGGCCAGCATGTTGCACCTGCAACGTTATTGCAACTGTCGAGTGCTGCTTCTTATCCGCAATGATAAGCTGAGTAACTCTGTCTATGAGATCGCTAAACTGCTGAACCGGTTGATTGTCCACAGTCAGGATACGATCACCGCTCTTCAAGCCAGCAATCGCAGCAGGAGAGCCAGGGCTCACTGATTTAATTACAGGAGCAAACACCGGTTCACCAGCCGTATAGGCTATCGTAAACAGTACCATTGCCAGAATAAAATTCATAACAACGCCAGCAACCATCACCATTAAGCGGTTTCGGGCAGGCTTGGCGTTAAAGCTTTTAGGATCAAAATTGCCATATTCATCGGTAACTTCGCCGGTCTCACCAGTCATACGCACAAAGCCACCGATTGGTAACAAGTTTAGCGAATAGATGGTGTGATCAGATGCCGCAGCGGAAGAATCAAGACGGCCGCCACTTGTACCAAGCGTTGTCATAACGGCATTGTTGCCCGCCTTATGCTCGGCTCCATACGTTTCATCTTCTTCGGAACGGCCATTGAACCAGATGACCTCCCAGCCTCCCTGGTCGCGCTTGCGAACGCCAAATATACGCGGCGGGAAACCCAGCGCAAACTCCTCAACCCGCATGCCAGACCATTTTGCCGTGATGAAATGTCCAAACTCATGCACAATCACAAGCAAGCCAAACACAGGAATTGCAGCCAGCAAGTACCAGTTATTCATAAGCTTCATTCGGTGCAAAGACACTTAGCTCGCGCTTTCGCCAGAAGCACCATTTATCCTTTCCGTCCTGATTATTGGTACATTCATACCTTATTTGCCATTACAAGACACTTCCCAACGGCGCTCTCGCGCCTACTGAACGCTTTGCAAGCAGGCAGCTTTCAAAGCTTCCCAGATGGAGCGGTGCTCGTAACCATAGTACTGGATTCACAAGCGCGTTCAGTCAGCGAAGTGAATGGCTTGCCATTATCTCCAGCCGAACAGGAATTATTTACGGCCAGCAATATCTCTCATGTATAACAAACAATTTAGAACGAAGAGTTATTCACTGACGAAGCAAGCTCTTTTGTCATCCGCCGTGCCCAGGCACAGGCCTCCAGAATAGAGGGGACATCAGGATGTTCAATCGGTTGATGTTTGCTCAGCACCGATTCAATCAGGGCCGCAATATCTAACAAGCCTATTTTACCACTCAGGAAAAGCGCAACCGCCTCTTCATCAGCCCCGACCAGCACTGATGGATAGGTCGCTCCACGTTTTCCGGCCTCCAGTGCCAGACGAAAACAAGGGAAGCGTTCAATATCCAGATCCTCAAAGGTCAAGCGTGCCACATCCGCCCAGTTAAGTTCGCGAATTAAACCCGTCTCGGCTGTATTCAGCCTCTGGGGATAACTCATAGCGTACAAAATCGGAAGATGCATACTCGGGAGGCTGGCCTGAAGCTTCAGTGAGCCATCAACAAACTCTACCATCGAATGGATAATGCTCTCGGGATGGACGACCACCTCGATTCGCTCATACGGAATATCAAAGAGCCAGCGCGCTTCCAGCACCTCCAGCCCTTTATTCATCAATGTTGCGGAATCAATCGTAATCTTCTGACCCATTTTCCAGGTTGGGTGCTTGAGTGCTTGCTCCACACTAACCATGCGAATCTCTTCAAGTGAAGATGTGCGGAAAGGTCCACCAGACGCCGTCAGCAGCAAGCGGCGGACATCAGGCATCTCTTCACCACGCAGGCACTGCCAGATCGCACAGTGCTCGCTATCAATCGGATAGATCTCAACGCCCTCACGTCGGGCCGCTTCCATCACCAGATGACCCGCCATCACCAGCGTCTCTTTATTCGCGATCGCAATCGTCTTACCGGCCCGAATCGCCGCCAATGTGGGTTCCATGCCCATCAATCCTGAAGTGGCCGCCACCAACATATCGGCCTCAGCACAGGTTGCAGCCGCCATCAAACCATCGGGACCAAAGATCGCACCGGGCAAACGGTTCTTCGCAGCAGCCTGCATTTCGGGAGTATCAGTATAACAGGCAACGACAACGGGCTTAAACTCCTGGGCTTGCTGGACCAACAGTTCCAGGTTACTATGGGCGGCCAGGGCCACAACTTGAAAATGCTCCGGAAAAGCTCGAACAACATCCAGGGTCTGGCGGCCAATCGAACCGGTGCTACCGAGCAAAGCAATCTTTTTAGGAAAACTGGTATTCATATTTATCCACGGGCGAATATCTTCGCCGACCTTATTCTTCAGGCGAAAAAGCAAACGCATGTTTGCTTTCATCTCAGATTATAGCACGCACGACACCTGGACGACCTGCGGGATAAAACCGGCCTCTTGCTCAGGTCGCAGCCTGGTCCCACCACCGCAGGCAACGGGTCCTACAGCCCCAGAAAGAGCGCAAAAAAGTACACCACCATCACGGCGAATAGCAAGCTATCAATGCGATCCAACATGCCCCCATGTCCGGGCATAATAAAACCACTATCCTTCACATGTGTCTGGCGCTTCAAAAGCGACTCGGCCAGATCACCCACAATTGCCGCTAATCCGATTGCCAGTCCCATCGCAATCGCAATATACCAGGGTACGCCGAGCGGCACGACCGTCAATATCAGGGAAGCGATCACCGCCGCCAACATTCCACCAACAGCACCTTCCCAGGTTTTTGCGGGACTGATCTTTGGGATCAATTTATGGCGACCAAAATAGCGGCCAGTAAAAAAGGCCGCCGAATCGGTAGCCCAGACGCCCAACAGGACAACGAGCAGCCACAAGACACCACGGCTCAATGGCCACAAGCTAAAAGTATATCCTCGTAACAACAGAAAAAAGCTCATAGGCCAGCCGAGATAGATTGAAAAGGCAAATGTCAGCGACCAGTCAAGCAAAGCCCCATCCAGATTCTCGCGCATAAAAAGCCAGAGAAACGAAATAATCAGGGCAGCACTGACGCCAATTTCGAGGATCAGGAGGCGCTGTTGAGGAAGCATAGCAGCGACCAGGAAGAGCAAGCTCAAGCCCAGGGTCACGGCAAAAACAGGATGATACTTCGACTGAAGCATCATCTGATGGAGTTCATTCGTTCCCAGCATCACCACAAAAGCAATTGCGGCAAACGACCACCAGCCCCCAAACCAGGCAAAAAGCAGAACAATTGGAATGGCAATAACTGATGTAATAACCCGTTGGCCAACAGTGCCGCTTGACTTAGCTGGCAGCTTGTTGGCCTCATTTGAAGACTCGGGTTGCAGATTATCTTGAGTTGCGCGATGCACGCGACTATTCCCCCTGCGCCACGGTGGAGGGAGAGTCAGAGAGGCGTCCAAAACGGCGTTTTCGTTGACAGAAGCTGCCTACTGCTTCCAGCAGATCCTCATGTCCGAAATCGGGCCAGAGGGTCGGAGTAGCGTAGTACTCGCTATAAGCTGACTGCCACAGCAGGAAGTTGCTAACGCGCATCTCACCTGCGGTGCGAATCACCATATCTGGGTCCGGCAGATCACGTGTATACAGATACGAGCTGATCAATTCTTCCGTAATGTGCTCCGGGGACCGGCCATCAGCGATAATTTGACGAATCGCATCCACCAACTCGGCTCTCCCGCCGTAATTAAAGCATACATTGAGGGCGATACGGGTATTATTGCGGGTCAGATTGACCGCTTCCTGTATCGCATTTTGAAGATCAGGAGAAAGATCATAAATCCGACCAAGATGGCGCAGTCGCACCCCATCCTTATGCAACTTTTCGAGATCCGAGCGAAGCGTCTCCCACAGGATACGCATCAAGGCATCGACTTCGGCACGGGGGCGACCCCAGTTCTCAGTTGAAAAGGCATACACACTGAGCATCTCAATATTTTCGTCAGCCGCGCACTCCACCACACGTCGCAAAGCATTCACGCCGGCCTTGTGGCCGGCCACACGTGGCAGGTGGCGTTTTGTCGCCCAACGCCCATTGCCATCCATAATGATGGCCAGGTGGCGCACGGTTTGAGCTTGTTGCTCAGTTGAAGCAGATTGCGACTGCACATTTCCTTTCCCTTGTGAGGAGGAAAAGAAATTTGAAATCTTGGTCAAAGTTAGACCTCCAGAATCTCCTGTTCCTTGGATTTCCCAACCTTATCCATCTCATCGACGAAGCGGTCGGTGAGCTTTTGAAGCTTATCGGTATTGCGCTTCAACTCATCCTCGGAAATTTCTTTCTTCTTTTCACGATCACGTAGCTTATCTTGTGAATCGCGACGCACATTACGAATGGCCACCTTATGCTCATCCAGCTTTTTGTGGAGAGCCTTTACCATGTCGCGGCGGCGCTCTTCATTCAAAGGCGGAATAACCAGGCGAATAACCTGTCCATCATTGTTCGGGTTAATGCCAAGATCCGATTTCTGAATCGCCTTCTCGATATCAACCAGCATTTTCTTATCCCAGGGCTGGATCACCAATAAGCGTGGCTCAGGCACTGAGATCGAAGAGACCTGGTTAATCGGGGTCGGAGTCCCATAGTAATCCACATTGATGCGCTCAATCAAAGCTGAACTCGCGCGGCCAGTCCGAATCGCCGTCAAATCATGTTTCAGGGCATCAACGGCCTTCTGCATCCGACGTTCGGCGTCTCCGAAAATTTCTTCGCTCATGTGTAATGCTCACTTTCTAACGCACGTCCCATTTGGCTTCTTCAAAGTTATGTACCAGTGTACCACGTTTTTCACCACGGACGATTTCTTCCAGGGCACCTTCTTGATTCAAGTTAAACACCACTATCGGAAGTTGATTGTCTTTACATAGTGATAGCGCAGTACTATCCATAACTTTTAGGCCCATGTTGAGTGCACGCATATAGCTCAATTCCTCGAACTTACGCGCGTTCGCATTACGCATAGGATCATCGTCGTAGACCCCATCCACTTTGGTTGCTTTGAGCAAAACCTGTGCATTGAGTTCCACTGCTCTCAGTGCGGCGGCGGTATCAGTTGTAAAGAAAGGATTACCGCTTCCGGCTGCGAGAATCACCACGCGCCCCTTCTCCAGATGACGGACGGCGCGACGGCGAATGAACGGTTCAGCAATCGGGGGCATCTCAATCGCGGTCTGCACCCGAGTTACCATGCCAAGCTTTTCCATCGCGTCCTGCATTGCCAGTGAATTCATCACGGTTGCCAGCATGCCCATGTAGTCGGCTGTAGCTCGATCCATTCCGGTGGCGGCGGCATCGGCACCACGCCAGATGTTGCCTCCTCCGATAACCAATGCCACTTCCACTCCCAGGTTATGCACTCGTTTAATCTCACCAGCCAGGCGACGGACAATGTCCGCATCAATCCCAAAGCCCTGCCGCGCTCCCAGTGCCTCGCCGCTTAATTTAAGCAGGATGCGCTGATATGCCAGGGGTGAAGCCTTTTCTGTCATGTTGTCCATATACTCCCATGCGTAGTGCGAACCCAGGCTTGAGCGTTCCTGATTGAACGGGAGCGCTCAGACTGAAAATTCGCTAAACTGGAAAATTACTCGCCCAGTGCAAAACGACTGTAACGGCGCAACACGATATTCTCACCGGTCTCGGCGATGGCCTTGCGGACAAGTTCGCCAACGGTGACTGCTTCATCTCGCACAAAAGGCTGCATCATCAAAACATGCTGTTCTTCTGCAAGAACACGTTTGAGTTTTCCGGCTACAACCTCTTCGCGTTTGGACTCAGGGACACGTGCCATTGAGGGATCTTCAAGGACCTTCGTGCGTGCGGCTTCGACAACATCCTGCGGTACATCTTCCATGTTAATGTAGCGGGGATTGGTTCCAGCAATTTGCATTGCCAGGTCTGAAGCCAGTTTGCGGAAACTCTCGCTGCGTGCGACAAAGTCGGTGCTGCAATTGAGTTCCAACAACACGCCCAGGCTATTGTTGTGGTGCACATAGGAAAATACACCACCCTGTTTGGTCTCGCGACCGGCTGCCATCATCTTCTCGGCCTTGCGGCTGGTCTTTGCATCGAGAATTTTGATGGCCTCGTCCCAACTTTTTGCATCGGTCAGGGCATTTTTACAATCAGCAAATGTCGCGCCTGTCTGCTCGCGCAACTTCTTTACTTCAACGGCTGAATATTCCATGATTTAATGATCTCCTCAAACTGTCACGAGTCTATGATACTAAGACGCAGAATGATGTACAATTCCCGCTGTCCATATTTTCAGGTTCTTGAGTGCTTGACAATTCCGCTTAATTATGTTTCGTGTTCGACACAGTCGAAAGCGGGAGGCAGGAGGAACAGTCCCTCTTGCCCCCCGCTTTTCTTTTTTGACTAGTGAGCCTCTTCTGCAACCAATGCTGTAGCAGGGACCTCAGGCTTCGCCTCTTCGTTTGAAGGGGCAGCTTCGGGGGTAGCAGGTGCGACTTCGGCCTCGGCTGCAACAGCAGCGGCGGAGTTGGTCTCAACTGCCGGGGTTGCCTCAACGGCAGGTGCGGCCGCGACGGCTGGAGCACTGGCCTCTTCTGGCAACGCTGGAATCTCGAACGCCGACTCGCCATCAGCATCCTTGTGGTGGGCTTCTAGCTCGCGGCGGCCTTCGATTACCGCATCAGCAATCTTGGAGGCGAGCAGACGCACGGCTCGGATTGCATCATCGTTGGCAGGGATGGGGTAATCCATCTCATCGGGGTCGCAGTTGGTATCAGCCAACGCTACCACAGGGATCTCAAGACGGCGCGCCTCAAGGATCGCGGTGCGCTCCTTGCGGGTATCAATGATGAAAATGGCGGTTGGAAGACGGCGCATATCTTTGATGCCACCCAGAATTCGCTCCAGACGGTTCATATCATCCTGCAAATGCTGGACTTCCTTCTTGGGCAAGCGTTCGAAATCTCCACGATCGCGACGCGCTTCCAGCTCACGCAGATATTTAATCCGCAATTGAATGGTCTGGAAGTTGGTAAGCATACCACCCAGCCAGCGCTGATTTACATAGAACATTCCACAGCGTTTGGCTTCATCGGCGACGGCTTCTTGAGCCTGCTTCTTGGTACCAACGAAAAGAATTGTTCCACCATCGGCCGCAGTCTGTTGTACAAACTTGTAGGCGTCATTGAGGCGGGTAACGGTCTGCTGGAGGTCAATGATATGAATGCCATTGCGATCCATGAAAATGAACTGTTGCATCTTCGGGTTCCAACGGCGCGTCTGATGACCAAAGTGTACGCCAGCTTCCAAAAGCTGTTTCATTGAAATGATATTTGCCAAAAACGGATCCTCCCTTGTCGATCCTCCGCTCTCCTCAGGCCGACGCAAAAGGCCCCCAGGCAGCTCTTGTGAGCTTCCCGTTAGTTCAACTCCTGTGAGAGTGAGGGGGTACCAGGGTTTCCGTCGATCAGAGAGCGTGTGTTCTTAAATTTATTACGTGGTTATGTTTGTTCTAAAACAAGGCATAACTCTCCGCGCAAGAATTGGCTCCTGCTAGCCAGAAAGTATAGCACAGAGGCGTGAAAGACGCAAGAATACGCCATTCTTCCTGAGCGTTTCGCCGCCAGGGACAGAGAATGGCCTGATAGTGCTATTCAAACATTACAATTTTCTCACAACCAGCAAATACCTGAAATGCTCAACAGGAACAATTCCTCTTATTTGATAACACTAAAAGATAGCCAAAAAATCCAATTATCTGTCCTGCACCTCTACCAAAATTGGACAAAATGGAGTATAGTTGGAAAATAGAGAAAACACGTTAAAGCGGTGGAGGTTGCATGCAGAGGCGGATACGTTACTCCCGAATTCAATTAGTGGCCTACGACTTACTCGACGACAATACCCCTCTCTGGAGCCTTCCCCCCGTTGGATTCAGTCATATCCCCACGGGCCCAAGCCTGCTTAAGCGTGCACGCTTACCTCACAAAGTTCGCCTCTTGCCCCTGGGCAAGGCGATCTTTTATCACCCGTCGCCTCTTAGAATCAACAGTACAATGTACTGTGTACTCATATCTTAGCCGGTGGGTGCGTATCATTTTCAGGTAGATGTAGAAAGAGGATGAGAAGGAAAAAATGGTAAAAGTTTTACTTGCCGATGACCACGCCTTAATACGACGCGTGGTGCGCGATATTCTTGAGCGTGAGGACGATATGGAGGTCGTTGGAGAGGCTTCTAATGGCCTCGAAGTGGAGTCCCTGACGCTTGAGACAAAACCAGATGTGATCCTGATGGATCTTGATATGCCCGGGTGCGACGGCTTTGAGGCTACACAGCGCGTACTCGCAAGTTCACCTGGCACACGGGTCGTTTTCTTAACAGCGTCCCCTCATGAACAACATGCCTTTCAAGCCATCCAGTGCGGCGCGACTGGCTATCTCACCAAGGATATCGAGCCAGAAACGCTGGTTGTTTCGATCCGCCGGGCGGCCCACGATGAACTCTGTATGCCAAGAATGTTGGCGGCCCGCGTCCTGGCCCATATGCGCACACTGACACAGCAATCCTCCAAACGAGCCTTTCTGCGTGAACGCACGCAAACGGCCCTTTCTCAGGAAAACTTCTCGCCGTCGATTAATTTTGGCATTTCGGCCTCTCCGCCAGAAACCAGCGAAGAAGCTTCCGATCAAATTCGTCCACTTACCTTCCGTGAACGCGAAATTCTCGATCTGATCCGCAAAGGTCGCAAAAACCGCGAGATCGCTGGCGAACTCCAGATCGCAGAATCAACCGTCCACAAACACGTTCAAAATATCTTTGAAAAGTTGCATGCACGCAATCGGACCGAGGCAATCTATCTCTCAAGTACGTTATAATAAAACAAGCGTGAATAGATAGATTGATCAAACCTGTACCAAAGAATTTCAATTGCCTGTCCGCCTGGGCCTGGCTTTCTCCCAGACGGCACAGGTCGTGATCTCTTCTCCGTATTCACGCGTCGCGACATAGAGTACAAATTGGATACGGGAAATTTGAGTTTCACATGAATAGACCACATACGGGACCACTTGAAGCACAAAAACCGGCTACGACTACGATTATTCAGGCATCAAATGTCCGAAAAACATACCATAGTGGATTGCTGCATGTAGATGCTCTTCTTGATATTTCTCTCGAAGTTATACAGGGCGAGATGGTCGCGATTATGGGACCCAGCGGCTGCGGCAAAACAACATTGTTGAATTGTCTTTCCGGTCTCGATACAATCGATGCCGGTAGTATCATTATTCAGGGAGATAATCTACGGGATCTCAGTGATGGTGAACGCACGGCCTACCGGGCGCGCCATATGGGGTTTGTCTTCCAGGATTTCAATCTCTTGCCGATGCTGACTGCGATTGAAAACGTAGAACTCCCGATGCTTGTTTCTAAAGTACCAGGACGTAAAGCCCACAAACGGGCCATGGAGGTTCTTGATCTTGTTGGGCTGACCGATCGGGCCAGGCATCGTCCCGCTGAGCTCTCAGGAGGTCAACGTCAACGGGTCACGCTGGCACGAGCACTGGTCAATAATCCCGCGATCATCTGGGCCGATGAACCGACCGGCAATCTGGATAGCGAGACGGCTGAAGATATTCTCACGCTTCTCTCCCGTTTCCAGCGCGAACACAATCAAACCTTTGTGATTGTGACACATGACCCACTGGTCGGAAATCGTATGAATCGGATTATCCAAATGCGCGACGGCAGGATTGTCAGTTCCACCTCCACCAACGAGCATCACTCATCCACGTAAAAAGGATCAGGGTAGCCTGGAACGCTCGCTAGATCAGCTTGCAGGAGGAAAAAAGAAAAGGACGATCGACGCTGACCGTCCTGCTCTTTATTAAGCATTCTGAGGCAACTTGTAGCCCGCAATGTCCGAGTTCATAATGCCTCGAACAGCATCTTTGATATGTGAGGAAGACAGGCCGTACAGCTCCTTCAGGATCGAGGCGGCCCCATGTTCGATCAACTTATCAGGATAGCCAACCACTCGCACATCCACATGATGCAAATTGTGTGCCTCCAGTAGCTCCAGGACGGCGCTTCCAAATCCACCGGCTACCATATGATCCTCAACGGTCACGATATGCCCTGTGCCCCGTGCTAGACGCAGAATCATCTCCTCATCCAGGGGCTTGGCCCAGCGGGCATTCACAACCGCAGCATGGATACCCTCTTCTTGAAGCTCACTGGCCGCCTGCTGCGCAAGATCTACGGTGGTACCATAGGCCAGAATCGCAACATCCTGCTGCTCTGCACCCTCGATGGTTGCCGGACTCAGTAGCTCAGCTTTACCAATCTCCAGTTTGTGCAGTTCTTTATCCTGTACAACCCCCAGACTCTTACCACGTGGATAACGCAGGCTGACTGGACCATCCATATAGACCGCCGTATAGAGCATATGCCGCAGCTCATTCTCGTCCTTTGGTGCCATCACCCGCATGTTGGGGATCATCCGCATAAAGGCGATATCAAAAATACCGTGCTGCGTCGGTCCATCTTCGCCAACAATACCTGCGCGGTCCATTGCGAAGACCACATGCAAGCCTTGCATGCAGACATCGTGCAGAACCTGGTCATAGGCTCGCTGCATAAAGGTCGAATAAATTGCCACCACGGGCTTAATGCCCTCACAAGCCATGCCAGCCGCGAATGTGACGGCGTGCTGCTCCGCGATTCCAACGTCAAAGTAACGCTCCGGGAAACGCTGATGCAACTTTGTCAGGCCAGTCCCTTCAGCCATAGCAGCCGTAATGCCAACCACCGACTGATCCTTCTCGGCAATATCTACCAGGGTTTTAGCAAACACCTCGGTATACGAAGGGGGATCATTGGGATTCTTCTTAATCGTGCCGGTCTCGTAATCAAAGGCACCAGGTCCATGCCACTTGGTTGAATCGTTCTCGGCGTATTCCCAGCCTTTGCCCTTCTTTGTGACCACCTGGACCATCACAGGTCCCTCAATCCGCTTGATATTTTCGAAGACATCCAGGAGCTGATTCAGATCATGACCATCAAAAGGACCAAAGAACTTCAAGCCCAGTTCTTCAAACACAGCACTGCTCTTGCTGTGCATCACAAATTGCTTGAAGCTTGTCTCAGCTCGACCAGCAGCCTCACGCGCTTTATCGCCAACGACCGGCAATTTCTCAATCGAACCCTTCGCCATATCGCGCAAACGCTGATAGCTACGCGAGGTTTGCATATGGCGTACCTTACCCAGGTATGTATTCAAGGCCCCCACATTGTCGGAAATCGACTTATCATTGTCATTCAGCACAATAATCAAGTTTTTCTTGAGGCTCCCGGCATTGTTAATTGCCTCTAACGCCATTCCAGCCGTCAGGGCACCATCACCGATAATCGCGACTACTTTGTGATCTTTTCCCTGAAGATCACGGGCCGCCGCCAGGCCCAGGGCAGCAGAAATCGACGTGCTGGAGTGGCTGGCTCCAAAAACATCAAAGTCGCTTTCATCACGCCTGAGATAACCCGAAAGACCTCCAAATTGTCTAATGGTGTGAAAACGTTCACGACGACCGGTTAAGAGTTTGTGCACATACGCTTGATGCCCAATATCCCAGACCAATTGGTCCTCAGGAGTATTAAAAGCTGTATGCAAGGCCATCGTCAGCTCAACCACGCCCAGATTGGGAGCCAGATGCCCACCCTTAACAGAGACCTTTTCAATGATCTCGCGTCGAATTTCTTCGGCCAGTTGCTGCATCTGTGGAATCGTTAATTTTCGTAAATCTGCCGGGCTATCGATACTATCGAGAATCCTCACCAATGAATTTCCTCCAAAATTTATAGGGGCACCCAACTGCCTCTCGCAACAAAGGACGTCTAGCCAATCAAGGCTCTCAACGTTCCCTCCCACGCTAGTTGGTATACAATAATTGCTTTTTGCTCATTGAATTAATGCAGTAAAGACGTCTCACCCCAGCGTAAAGGGTCTATATACAAAGATGTCTGTGCGATGAAAAAATTGCGATAACTTCATCACAGTATCCTATCACAGAATATATTGATCGTATTATAGGATTGCAAAACAAAGGTCGCCAAGCCCTCGGCCCAGGAAATTCATGCACCTGGGGTCTTGACAACCCTTAGATCCGCTTACAGAGGGGCGTTAAGGGGTCTTGATAGTGCCTTGACAGTCCAGCACTTTCTTTTTATCATGACAAGAACCGTTCCTTGAGAGGTCGGACTTGCCGACCCGAATACACTGCAACCTGGCCAGCGCACGAAGCTGATCACGAGCAGGTGGTGTTCCACCAGGGAATGACCCGACAAGGAAGTTGCGATCCTTTAGACGAAAATGCCTGTCAGTGTAGTACCATCAGGTCGATGTTGCAACAGTATCAGCGAAATGTCACATGAAAGCGTTCAGTATACTGAGACTATCGACCAGATACAACATGAGCAGGATAGCAATCTGGCTTCCTTACATAGAGCGCATTTTTGAAATAGACACAGATCACCCGATGCGGCGGACTTGTGATTATCGCAAACCCCAAAAGGATACCCGCATATATTCTCGATAAGCGCAAAATAATCTCGGAGATGATGAAAGGAGGCGGCGCGTTCTCCCCACGCCGAATGGCGGGGGTCTCTGCGCCGACAAAGCATGACACGTAAAGACAACGATAAAGAAGCAGAACGACCTCATTACTATTCGCAGTTCTGGTTGGACGTAGCAGCCGGACGCCGAATTATCGGCTTACCAAAAACAAATGAGGATGGTGATGGGGCCGAGGCGGAGGTCCTTGAAGCTGCTGCTCCCAGACGGGCAAGCCGCGTGAGCCCTGCCGCTGTTGCAAATGAGAGTGACGACGACTATTCGGCTGATGACGGCATCGAGCCACTTGATGAGGTAGAGCCGAATGCACTCGTCGAAACCGAAGCCGATGAAGACAACGTCGATGACCTTGACCTGGTTGTCGATGATGTCGACGCGGAAGAAGAGCCTGATCTGGCCGACGAAGAGGAAGAAGAAGACTTCTTCGAAGAAGAAGAAGAGGATGAGGAGGACGAAGACGGTTCCTGGGGCCCACGTGGGCGCAAAAAAGCCAAACCAATTAAGAAACCTGTGGTCAAGAAGCCCGGCAAGCGCGATACCCGCCGAGGTTTCTAGCACCTGATTCAGGCGAACTCGCTACAACGTAATAGTTCGAAACAACAAAAAGTTGAGGGCCACTTGAATGGCCCTCAACTTTTTTATGCGATCCCCGATCACAGACAAGCGACAACAGGGAGATTACGGGTAGATTCCTCGAATCTGCGTCGCTTCGCCAACCCGCGAGAGTGCCAACATATTGGCTGCCAGTCGCATATTGCAGTGATACTGATCAGCTTTTTCAGCAACACTCTTAAAGGCGCCATTCATCAGCATCTCTAGCTTCTGGGTAATCTCTTCAACGCCCCAGAAGAAGCTCTGCAAGTCCTGCACCCATTCAAAGTAGCTGACCGTCACGCCGCCAGAATTCGCCAGAATATCCGGGATGACCACGATTCCACGATCAAACAGGATCTTGTCTGCCTCAGGCGTCGTGGGACCATTAGCGGCCTCGGTGACTATCCGCGCTTGAATGCGATTGGCATTACCAGCGTGAATCACCCCTTCGGTAGCTGCGGGAATCAAAATGTCGCAGGGAACCTCAAGCACATCTCGCAAGCTTATATTTCGAGCCTGAGGAAAGTTTATAACGCTCCCTGTCTCCTGCTTATGCCGCAAAATGTTACCGGGATCAAAGCCTGCTTCGTTATAAATTCCACCCTGGCTATCACTGACCGCGACAACTTTGCAGCCTTCGTTGTGAAAAAGTCGGGCTGCGACCGAGCCAGCATTGCCAAACCCCTGCACACTGACACGTGCCCCTTTGAGCGGCATGCTCATACGTTTCGCGGCCTGACGTGTCACAAACAAAACACCGGTTGCGGTCGCATCATTGCGGCCTTCGCTCCCGCCGATTGAAAGCGGTTTGCCAGTAACCACAGCGGGAATTGAATAACCCTCGTGCATGGAATATGTATCCATAATCCAGGCCATCACCTGGGAGTTGGTATTCACATCTGGAGCCGGGATGTCACTGTGTGGACCAATCACAATCGAGATTTCTGTGGCGTAACGACGCGTCATACGCTCAAGCTCAGCAGGTGACATCGACTTGGGATCACAAATGACGCCGCCTTTGGCTCCCCCATAGGGAATACCAACGACCGCGCACTTCCAGGTCATCCACATTGCCAGCGCCCTCACCTCATCAAGAGAGACTTCCGGGCTATAGCGAATGCCACCTTTAGCAGGCCCACGTGTGACATTATGCTGGACGCGATACCCTGTAAAGGTCTTGATGCGTCCATTATCCAGCCGAACCGGGAAATTCACGATTAGCTCGCGTTTGGGCTTCCGTAAGATCTCCCGCAAATCCTCAGACAGACTTAGTTTGTCAGCAGCCAGCTCAAACTGCTCTAACGCCATGTGATAGGGATTCATCGTGGCAGACGACACTTCATCGTGCATAGTCTGCATCTCCTTTACAATCGAGAACTCCGGCCCTCCCAGGTAGCAACGCTACGCGGAAGCTCCTTCGTCCAACTTCGCTTTCAACAAGCTTAATACAATATCCGCCTTTGCCTGACCACGCGTTTGCTTCATCACCTGACCAACAAGCGCCTGGACCGCATTGACCTTTCCGGCCCGATAGTCGTTGGCAGGTTTAGGATTCTTTGCGATCACTTCCTCTACAATCCGCTCCAACTCGTTCTGATCACTGATCGGAGGCTTGATGCCTTTACGGGTGACGATTTCCTCCGGTAACTCGCCCGTCGTATACGCCTCCTCTAACACTTCTTTCGCCTGGGTACCAGTAATACGACCCTTATCAAGTAGATTCAGGAGATTCACCAGTGAGGCAGGGGTCAGAGGGGAATCCTGAATCGAGAGGTTATTCAATTTCAGCAGGCGCACAACTTCGCTCAGCCATTTATTGGCGGCTTTGGCGCGTGTCTTTATTTCGCCCGTTCCACCAGCGCTCAGAACCTGTTCAAAGTAATCACCGAGCGCTTTATCTTCGGTCAAAACATTGGCATCTTGAGTGGACAGGCCAAGCTCTTTGTGATAGCGCAGACGACGTGCATCGGGCAGTTCAGGCAGCGAGGCCCGCAGTTGCTCAACCCAGGCGGGATCAATCACCAACGGTGGGAGATCTGGCTCGGGAAAGTAGCGATAGTCGTCGGCCTCTTCTTTACTGCGCTGCGAGACGGTCACACCACGCGTCTCCACCCAGCCACGTGTCTCCTGGCGGATGACCTCGCCGTTGCGCGCCATCTCAATCTGACGCTGGACTTCGTACTCCAACGCACGCTGCACGGAGCGGAAACTGTTCATATTTTTGATTTCAACCTTGACGCCCAATTTCGTCTCGCCACGTTTGCGGACAGAGATGTTGGCGTCACAGCGCAGGCTTCCTTCCTCCATGCGGCCGGAGGAAACCCCCAGGTACACCAGGATCTCACGCAGTTTCTGCATATAAAGGCGGGCCTCTTCGGGATCACGCATGTCTGGCTCGCTAACAATCTCCATCAACGGCGTCCCGGCTCGATTCACATCCACCAGGCTATAGCCATCGCGGTGAAGCAAGCGTGCGGTATCTTCTTCGAGATGCACGCGAGTAATCCCAATGCGACGCTCTTTCCCGTTATGTTCAACCATCACATACCCATTATTGCTCAGGGGAATGTCGTATTGCGATATTTGATAGCCCTTCATAAGGTCAGGATAGGGATAGTTTTTGCGATCAAATTTGGAAAATTTGGGGATCGTACAATTCAGGGCCAGCGCGGTCTTGATGATGCCCGCAACAGCCTCCTGATTAATCACCGGCAGCATACCGGGCATGCCCATACAGACAGGGCAAACATGGGTGTTAGGGGCGGCATTCGCGTAGTCGGTACTGCACCCACAGAACATTTTGCTTTTGGTCAGCAACTGTGAATGTACTTCGAGACCAATTACGACCTCGTAGTCGGTCGTAACATCAATAGTTGTGGACATCAGCGCCTCTCTTCTAAACTCACATCCGTACGTATCTGGCACATTTGAAAGCTGCAATTATACTACCGTTCATGGGCATTTCTTTCACGTCCAGTCCATTATCGCTTCCATAAACTTTCCAACAAGTGGGCTTACATAAGCAACTGAACGGCCTGTTATTGCATTGACTTTTTGCCGTAAGTCTAGCCTTTTCACAGCCATTCGTCAATGGCAAATACCCCTTACAACGGATGTAATACCACCCTACTGATAGCTATGATAGAAATTAGCCATTCAATGAACTGACGAATATATTTACTGACCCCTCAACGTTCCTCCGAAAACCAAGGTTAGCCTCTCTCAACAGT
>DASSXK010000120.1:0-3081 GCA_035703945.1 Ktedonobacteraceae bacterium
GAAGAGATTGAGTTATTACAACCCAAAGTGATTCTGCTGATTGGAAGTATGGCGATTGAGGCTTTTTTTGGCAAAGCCCGACTTGAGGAGATTATCGGAACTTATAAAGAGGAAGCGGAGAGATTTTTGCTGCCTCTTCCCCATCCATCGGGGGTCAGTCGCTGGTTAAACGATAGCGCCCACCAGCAGCTACTCCAGTCAGCGCTGGAGTGGCTCTCAAACTGGCGGGTAACATATCATCTTTAGAAACGCGATAGAACGCTGATTTAGTTGGCAGAAGCATCTGACTCGGATGACTTGTTAGCGAGTTCATGGGCATCACGTGCCTTGCCGGCACGATGCTGCATATCATGTTCGTGGACACCCTTCTTCAGGGTTCCCAGCGCCAGAGTGGCGCAGGTCGGGCGGGTCATCACCAGTTCGCGTCCCAACTGCTCCATCAGATCTTCAAAGGTCAATGCCTCAATCTCGGCGGCAGTTTTGCCTTCGGTAATCTCGGTCACGTAAGAGGCGGCGGCCCGGCTGATTGTGCAGCCTTCACCTTCCCAGTTTACGGCTTCAACGATTCCATTCTCGCCAAATTTGACGTGCATGGTGATAACATCGGCACAGCCAGGATTTCCGCCACTCAGGCTAACATCGGCGTGCTCCAATGGGCCATTGTTCCGAGGGTTTTCATAGTGATCCATCAAAAATTCAATGGCTTCTTGACGATTCATGCTCACAGCAAATCTCTCCTTGAGGTAGTTGTCTCTATACCGCCTACCGGCGGCGTGGGGAAGAGGGAGGTTGGTGGGGTGCAGCCCCACGCCCCAGGCAAGTGACTGCACCCCTTGCAAACCCGCTTCTTTTGGGTTTATGAGGAAGAAGTGGGAATTGCTTTCCACTTCTTCCTTAATTTAGTTATTTTTCGATGGGGGCCCGAACGAGATTACCCCATTCGGTCCAGGAACCATCATAATTACGTACACGATCGTAACCCAGCAGGCGTGTCAGCACAAACCAGGTGTGCGCGGAACGCTCGCCGATACGACAGTAGGAAATGATGTCCCTATCACCTGTAATGTCTTTGCCACCGTAAATATCCTTTAGTTCACTGTAGCTCTTGAAGGTCCCATCGGAATTCGCGGCTGTCGCCCAGGGAATGCTCTTGGCTCCTGGAATGTGGCCGCCACGGGTCGCGCCTTCCTGAGGATAGTTGACCATGTGCAGTAGCTCGCCAGTATACTCCTGAGGTGAACGCACGTCAATCAGGCGACGATTGGGATCTTTCAGGCCGCTCTCGACATCGCTGCGGAATGCGCGGATCGACTCGTCAGCAGACGGAGCCTGATAGTTAGTGGCGGCGAAGCTTGGAACTTCCTGGGTAAATGGACGCTTCTCCTCTTCCCATTTCGAGCGGCCACCGTTCATAATCTTGAGGTTCTTGTGACCATACATTGTGAACAGCCAGTAGGAATAGCTGGCATACCAGTTGTTCCGATCGCCATACAGAATAACGAGCGTATCATTGTTGACGCCCCAGCGGCTCAAAAGCTTCTCGAAATCCTGCCGATTGACAAAGTCGCGAAGCAGGGGGTCCTGCACATCGACATGCCAATCGAGCTTTACGGCACCAGGAATGTGACCGACTTCGTACAGCAGCACATCTTCATCAGCTTCGATGAGCCGAATATTTTGATCATTGAGATGTTCCGCCACCCAGGAGGTCTCAACGAGTGCTTCGGGATGTGCATAACCACTCGGATTTGTCTGTGTATCTGCCATCTTAATTCCTCTCTTACATACCGGAGGTATCGTTTTAGATCACACCGGTCTACATACCGCAAGAAACAAAACACGAAACACGAAATAATAAGGTTGATAAAGGTGATCATCTAAGTCAACTACATCATTCTACTATATTCTACCCCCTGGGTATGAATTAGACAAGGGCTTGCAGTTTCTCACTCAACCCTGTATTGCGCAAGGCAACACGATCATTTTTCACAGCCAGTTCCAAGGCGTGTACCTGGCCGATCAGAACGCACAAACGTTTGGCGCGTGTAATTGCGGTATACAAAAGGTTGCGTTGAAGCAACAAATAATGTTGCTGCATTAGTGGTAACACGATTGCCGGGTATTCGCTTCCCTGACTTTTATGAACAGTGATTGCGTAGGCCAGTGTCAGTTCATCCAGTTCGTGAAAATCATATTTCACCAACAGCGGGCCACTCTCCTCAAGAAATTCTACCTGCACAACCAAATTTTCATTGTTGATCTCGCGAATCCAGCCAACGTCACCATTAAAGACACCTTTATCGTAATTATTGCGCATCTGCATAACTTTATCGGCAATTCGTAAGTTTCGTCCACCCCATTCAACCGAATTTGTCATGTTGGGATTGAGCCGCGCCTGAAGCTCTTCATTCAGGCTATGTACCCCTACCGGACCCCGATACATCGGTGACAACACCTGAATATCGGTCTGGGGATTTAGATGATAGCGCGCTGGCAACCGCCGTTGCACCAGGTCCAGAATGAGTTGTTGGGCGCGAACGGGATCATCTTCCTGCAAAAAGAGAAAATCACTGCTGCGATCAATCCGCGTCTGGGGCATCTCACCCGCGTTGATGTGGTGAGCATTGACGACGATTTGACTCTTCTGAGCCTGCCGAAAGAGGTCCGTCAAACGGGCGGTAGGAATCGCGCTGCTCTGCAAGAGGTCTCGCAGGACGTTGCCCGGTCCCACAGACGGCAACTGGTCTGCATCACCAACCAGCAACAGGTGCGCATACGGCGGCAGGGCCTTCAGCAAATGGTAGAAAAGGAGGATATCCACCATCGAAAACTCATCCACAATCACAAATTGAAATGGGAGTGGATTATCTTCGTTGCGCTGGTATGAGTTATCGTGAGGAGCATACTCCAGCAGTCGATGCAGTGTCTTTGCTCGTACACCAGTCGTTTCAAACATCCGCTTGGCGGCTCGGCCAGTAGGAGCAGCGAGGGCGACATCAATCTTCCGGCTCCGCAACAACATCAGCAAAGCTCGAATTGAGGTTGATTTTCCGGTCCCTGGTCCACCAGTCAGAATACTGA
>DASSXK010000138.1:0-2285 GCA_035703945.1 Ktedonobacteraceae bacterium
GACCCGAACACTGGGATACCATTAAAGAACAGGTCGCGGCCAGCAACCTTGATGAGCTGCGTAAGTACGCCCCCAACCTGACACCCGACAAGATCCTGGCAACCGAAATTCGCAGCCCGCTTGACCTTGAACGGATTAACCGCCACAACTGGCATGGAAGCTGTCATGGTGGCGATCTCAATCCCGCTCAAGCGGAGAGCTTGCGTCCCGTTCCTGGCTATGCCCAGCACCGCATGCCAATTCCTGGTCTCTATCAAACAGGCTCAACGACGCACCCTGGCGGCTCCGTAACCGGCGGGCCTGGACGCAATGCCGCCATCCTCCTGCTTAAAGACCTGGGGCGAGATTTTCATGAAGTGATTAAAGCCTGATGAGAGCAAAGCTTTAGGGCTATGAGAGTAGTTGCTCAGAACAGCGGGTGCGAACCTTGATATTCACTTGCTTCGCTGTTCTGATGTTGTAAGTGGGTCTCAGAAGCTGCTCTTGTCGTTTGTTGGTTGGGATCTGTGATCGGGGCGGAATATCATGTACCAAAGAGGAAGCAGTGAGATAGGCAGGAGATACCAGTTTTCCCGCCTATCTGCTTAGCTATGCTTACCTTATCTATTCATACCGCAACGTATCCGCAATCCGAATCCGCGAGGCCGAAAGTGTCGGAACAAAGCTCGCCAGCGTCGCGATAATAAGGACAAAGCCTAGCATCGTTGCAATCGAGAGTGGATTGAACGAGAAATCCGTACTAATCAGGATCGCACTCAGCAGACTGACAAAGCCGTAGGCCCCTGGGATGCCAAGCAGTACCCCGATTCCCCAGGCAATCACAGCCAGCGTCAAACCCTCGATCCAGAAGACTGCTGAGATACGCCAGCTACTGGCACCAATCGAGCGCAGTATCCCGATTTCGCGACGGCGCTCAAGCACCGAGGCCGACAAGGTGTTGAAGAGTCCCAGTATCCCCACCAGTGCGACAATCACAGCGACCGCGTAAAACAGGATATAGATGATCTGGAACTGGGTCTGGTTGATATCTATATTTTGTTGCCTTGTCTCAATTGCTGGGGACAGGCCAGCTCGATTCAAGGTTGTGTCGATCCGGTTAGCTAATTGATCAACCGCCTTTATCGAATGGTCTTTGGCGCGTATTACCAGGCTGGTGGTCAGGTCCTTCGGTAATTTATTGAAGGTATTCAGGTTATTGATGGTTGTGAGGACACTCCCAAGCTCACCCACGCTGCCATTCAGATCATGCACCTCTCCAATAATTTTCCAACTGGCCGTATTTGTGGGGCTGGAGAAGGTGAATGTATCACCGACATGCAAGTGCATTTTCTGGGCCACATTATCGCTGATAACAATTGTTCCGGGTTCTTCTGACGTGTACCAGCGTCCCGCTAAGAGCTGAGGATGGTACATCTGTGTACCAGGAGCATACGCCGAGATGCGGATCGAACCCTGATCTGTTGTCACATCTTCACTGGCTGTCCGCTCGATCCGGTCAATGCCGGGTACATTTTGCAACACTGCCGTGAGCTGCGTATAGGATGTTGGATTCACTCCGACATAGATGTCCCCTATATATGAGCCAAAGAGGACATTCATCGTGTTATCGATTGAGCTGTTGGTTGTCTGCACTGCCATAAAGACCGCACCAGACAGCGTGAGCGTGAACAGAGTTAGCACCACGCGACCGGGTTTACGGAAAATACTACGCAGTCCCAGCCAGACGGTTTGGGGAACTATCGCAGCACTTTGCCTGCTTGCCTGGTGAGCTTTTTTGCCGTTTCCATTGCTCACACCATAGGAGGCCATTGCCTGGCGAACGGTGATACGTGTTCCCTGCCATAGAGGGATGATTGCAGCCAGCAGTGGCACAGCCAGACCAACAATTGCCCCCTGGATAATCGCGCTGAAAGGAATCTGGAACGGCCCCAAATCAAGCGTGATGACTGAGATCAGAAACTGTGTCAGCTCATAGCCCGCCAGTATACCCAGTCCGATTCCCAGGATCGTTCCCGTAATGGCATAGACTACCACGGAGGTGAGATAGCCACGCATGATTATCCAACGTGTCCCACCGATCGTCTTCAGTGTGCCGATGATCTTTGTTTGCTCGGCGATCAGAGTTGTAATCGTGTTTACAATCAGAAAACCAGTCAGCAGCAAGGCGATAATTGAGATCAGTCGCATGATTGTGAAGAGCGCGTTGGCGGCCACCTGCCCGAAATTTGGACCACTGATCTGTGCCCGCAGGACGGTAATCGAGTGGGCATGCAGGAGATCGGCCA
>DASSXK010000314.1:0-12436 GCA_035703945.1 Ktedonobacteraceae bacterium
TGCCTGTTGTAGCTGAATAGAAGCCCCTGGAATAGATTCCCCCCAGGCAAAAAGCCACCTTACAGGCAATGGTGGATCTTCACGCTGATACGTGACAGTTGAGCTATCAATCCTTCACACTTTACTTTGAAATACTAAGGAGAGAGCTTATTATGTCTCACGTATCACAACTTGCTGTAGATGGCGATTCTAACGCCGTTACTTTTCCTGTTATCCATTCGATCCTCTCAACGGAGGCTCTATGCGCGGAGATTCTGACCCAATACGATCTCGGAGATCAGGCGGAATGCCAGTTCCTGGTGCGTGGGGTCAACGATACCTATCTTGTCCAAAGTTCCCACGGCCAGTTTATTCTGAGGGTTTATCGTAGCGGATGGAGAGTGGTGTCGGATGTTCTCTTTGAAATCGATGTTTTGCAGCATCTTGAGCGAAAGGGAGTTCCGGTATCATTGCCGATTGCCAGGAGGGATGGGGGATTTGCGCAGACCATCCAGGCTCCCGAAGGACCACGGCAGCTTGTGCTTTTTAGCTATGCTCCGGGCGTGCCACTGGACAGGCATGGTGCCACCGATAGCTATAAACATGGCAAAGCACTTGCGAAACTTCATAACGCGACCGATGACTTCGCGAGCTCGCATGTTCGGGGAGCACTTGATCTTAGTAGCCTGATTGATCAATCGCTTCGAGTGATTCAACCGGTGTATTGCGGATCTTCGGCCGATTGGAGCTATCTGCAAGAGCTGGCTGAGCGACTGCGCTTCCAGGTTCAGCAGTTTGTGACTCAAGGACTGGATTGGGGCGTCTGTCATGGCGATTGCCATTTGCTGAATGAGCACATCAGCGACGATCAGACGATCACATTCTTTGATTTTGATTGTTGCGCGTTGGGCTGGCGAGCATATGATCTGGCGATTGTGCGCTGGAGCGAAGGCTTTTACCAGATGGACCCACAGGATCTCCTCTGGCAGGCCTTTCTCAAGGGCTATACCGAATGCAGGCCGCTTTCGGAGATTGAGCTTGCCAGTATTCCGACGTTTGTTGCATTGCGCGAGATCTGGCATACCGCCCTTGTTGCCACGTTGCAGCCAGATATGGGTAGTCAGGGCTTTGATAAACTGCTGCAACGGACCCTGCGGCTCTTACGGGCTTGGGAAACGACGAACGCGTTTGCCCTGCCCGAATAACTTAGCGACGGAAGCCGCCGGGACGGCGCTGCTCGGTTATATGAAGTAATGTCTGGTGGGCCTGTTGCTCTTCGGGACCAATGTTTTCAGCCTCTTTGGGGCCAGGGGGACGGATAAATCCTGCTTTGATCAGCGATCCTTTGAGGGATAGCTGCCACCGCTTGAATTTTGGAATAAAAGACATCTAAAAAAACCTCCTTCCGATATTATCAGAATAGAGCATATTTAGCCCTTCCAACTGGAAGGGCTTTTTAAGTGCGCTCGGAGATCAGGCCTTCTCAGAAATTTGCTCGCGATAGCGCGTTTCGGCCCTCTGCTTGAGTCGTTGCAGCGAATCTTGAACGCCAGACTCGAACATCTTGCTGCCAAACTTTTCGAGCATCCAACCCAGCCAACCTGGCGGGAGCGTGAAGTCTCAGCCAAATTGGACACGGCAGGAGGTGGCGTCGATCGCGGCACAGGAGATAGTTTCATGATTGACAACGCCCAGAGGAAGCGCGATAAGCATTTGGATCTGATGTTTTTCGGGCTTTACCTGCTCTATTTTGAGCGTTACATCCCATTGCTTGCCAAACGCCGGAGTTTTCGCGTAGAGAATCTGTCCAGGAGAGGTTTGACCCTCGGGGACGATGCGTTCCGTGTGGGCATCCCACCATTCATCGTAGTTTGTGGGATTGCCGAGTAGCTCCCAGACGCTTTCAAGCGGGGCGGCGACTGTTGTCGCTGGACATAAGTTAAAGCCCATCTGTTTGGCTCCTTTCGGCGTTGTTGCAATTCTATCCAGAGATGAAGCGTATTGCTTGTTTCAGTTAGCCTGAACAATAGCTATATCTTCAAGGATTGTCAAGCACAATTGGCTTCTGACCTGTAAGAAGGTTTTAGTTATGCCAGTGTGGGTGCTTCTTACCTGTAAAGCACCCACACCGGCAACCGTTATTTGTCGAATTGTACTTCTGGATAGGCTGATGACTGACCCTGTAAGAGAGGCGATCTGTTCTGCTTTAGATAGGTATCAAAGAAGGCCCGGACGTAGTCTCGCGTGATTTGCAGGCCGCGCTGTCCATCGATGGAGCCAAGAGCATTTACAAAACGGAGAGGCGAGAAGATGGCGGCATAGTCGGTGAAATTAAAGTGTTGGGTATCCTTAATCGTCAGGATATAGCCTTGCCCGCGTGGAACGGGACGCAGAATTGTGCGAGCGGTCTGTATAAAGTCGCGACAGGTCTGAGTGGAGCAGCCAGGATCATCGTGACTGACAAACATAAAGGGTTGCTTCAAGCCTGTTTGGACTACATCGCCTGCTTGCGAGCCATCCAGATCTATGCCAGCCTTGCAGCGTGTGTCCAGATGGCAGACTTCGGCGGCTGTCGCGCCCCCGAAGGAGTGTCCAAAGAGGCCAATGTGTTGCAAATCGAGGTGGCCCGCCAGCATATCTTGAGAGCTGTTGAGGAGCGTGAGTTGATTGAGCACAAAACGTGAATCTTTTGTCCAGACATCTATGGTCTGGTTCATGGAATCGTTGATGGCTTTGGGGTCGGAGGATTCAGAAATTTTAGCGGCTGGGAGCGCCTGGGTCGTCCGGCCATCAGGAAAAACGATGGGAGCGGTATAAGTAGGATTAATGCCTACAACGATATAACCATGACTGACAAGATCTTCGATCAGCGTGGTGTAATTGCCGGGCATAAGACCCATGCCAGGAGAAAAAACCAGGACGGGATATTTCGTTGAACTTGAAGCCAGTGGAGGGCGGTCAAGTGTATGGGTTTGAATGGAAGCAAAGTTTTGGAATAACTGATCATTCGTAGTGCCCCGATCTTGCTCCCATAAAGCTGACCAGGCCGGGGGGAAGTAGGGCAATGTTTTTGCGTTTGCGCTATGCCTGGCTGGATACCAGATCCAAATAAGTAGCTCGCGCTTTGCGCCGGGTTGATTTGTATAGGTTTCGGGCCGTGATTGATCGGTCCAATCGTAAGAGACGCGACCGATGGCGTAGGGTCCGGTCGGGTCAGGCAGTGTCAGCGTCTGGTTGCGTTTAATTTCCAGAAAGAGTAGGCCGCTTGCTGCCAGCAGGATCGACCCGACCATTAAAACTAACACGATAGTGATAAGCAGTTTTCTTTTACGCTTGATCAGTTGCCAGAGAGAAATCATATGCTCCTTCTCCATTTCTTTTCAGGAAAAAATCATCTGAACATTTTGAAAAATTGCAACAAAAAGCCTGTCTCTTGTTTAATCAGAGCAAAGGGGCGAGAGAAAGCGCGGCTTAATTGTTGTGCTGATAGCTTAGTTACTGGTTGTCAGCAGCGCGGAAGAACGTATCCCGCGCAGGGTTGCAATGCTCGCGACGGTGGTCGCAAGAGTCATGCCGATGATGATGAAAAGCCACAGGTTGATATCGTTGGTGTTTATAAAGCTATAATAGTTGAGAAAGAGGTCTGGATTGCTGGCACGCATGCTTAGTCCCCAGCCAAGAGTCCCGATCAGCATGAGAAACATCGCGATCGTCACGATGGTTGAAACCCGTGCCGCAAAGCGCAAACGGTCGGGAGGAATCTCGCTGCGAGTAATCGCGCTCGAAACCGCAACCGTGCTGATAAAGGCATCGACCAGAAAGAAGGTCGCAAAGCAGTATTGATTGACAAGCCAGGGCACTGGCAACCTGGGCATGTAAATGAAAAGGAGCAGAGCGACAAAGGCAAAGAGAGGCACAGTCAGTAGTAAGACAGGCTTAATACGTCGGGTTGTTATCGCAGACTGGATGATTGCCAGGACAACGGGTAGACCCCCTAAAAGCATGGCTCCGAGAGCTATGAGTGAGTTTACTAAAACAATTGCGTAGAGGCTTTCCATGAGCGTCGATGTGCTGGTAATCTGTCGAAGTTTATCTTCGGTCATTTTAGCAAAAAGGCAGCCGACGATAATAAAACCGATATAGGCATAAAAGATGTTGAGGAGAGAGCCACGCAGGGTCCGTAGCATCAGACGGGCCTTTTCAGGGTGGGACATCCCGCAGGTTCCCAATTGAGGATGCAGATGGGCATCGAGCGCGCCGTGAACTATCGTCAGGGTATCGCTCCAGGAGAAGGAACATTGTTCCAGCATCGCGACGAACTCTTCTTCATAGCGAGCCCGCCAGGAGCGGGGATAAAGCGCGAGGAGATAGCGTTCTAGCCTCATGTGTTTGCCAGCCTCCGTAAGCCCATGCTTGCAAACGATTCCAGATTGGTTAGCTGCTCATGCAGAAAAGCCATCCCAACCCCGGTTAGTCGATAGGGGCGGCGGCGTTCTTCAGAAGGGAGAGATTCAATCATTCCCGATTCCTCCAGGCGAGCGATCGCGCCATAGAGCGTACCGGGTCCCAGGTGGACTCCCGCGAAGATCTCAATATCTTCCATCATGGCATAGCCATGCTTTGATCCTCCGGCCAGACTTGCCAGAATCAGGATCGAGGGATCAGAAAATTTTCCCAGATTGGGTGTGCCCATCGCATACACCTCCAACCCATGTAGAGAGTCTAATATATATCGCCCAACGTTAGTACGTTTAACGTACTATACATGAAAGCAAGCAGAACTGTCAAGCGTGTTGTTTAGAACAAGTGCTGATCCAGGTTACTGAAGCTGAGCCAGATAAGTGGTTTTCTAAAAATATGATATAAAGAATGGGTAAGCCGTACGATGGTAGATTTGTGTTCACTTGATAGATTTCGAGTAACAATCTCATGGAAAAAGATAACAGAAATAATTGGGATCAGCACGAGATAAGAGATCCAGCAGAGGATTCGGATGTTGAGATTAGCAGCCTGGAAGGCGGAGAGAACTTACCGAACTTTATAAATGATCCGCCGTTTATTGCGCGCAAATATCGTAGATCACTCACAATTGTGACCGTTGCATTCGGAATACTGGCGCTGCTGATTATTTTCTTAAATACGTTTCCGATCAACATCTCTCTTCCACAATTGTTTCCAACGTCCAAACAGACAGGGCCCCAGTTGAGTATACAGGCTAATCCGGGCTGGGGGCAGTTGTATATTGATGGCAAAAAAGTAGCTTTAATCCACAATGGAGACGAGACGCATGTACCCATCTCGGGGGGACGGCACGAACTAGTCTGGTTGGCCAGGCCATTCGCCTCTCAACGCTGCGAGATCTCGCTCCCGCCTGGTAGCGGCCCTGATAGCTGTATTCATCCCCAATCCGTCTATGGGGGTAGCGATGATATCAGGCTGCATATCATCTTTACCGAGAATTTGCTGGATCTTTCTTCTTATGAACGTGATGCCTTGACGCAAGCAGTTCAAGCCTCGCTTGATCAACAGCAAGAAAGCGAAATGGTGCAGGTAGGTGAGCCTTATACACTGGCCTCGGAGGGAAATAGCAGCAACAAAAAAGCCTGTAAAGTCACGGGAAGGCTGGCACTTTGTTTTACGAAGGCCGATCAGCCACTTCGAGCGACGCTCAAAATGCAACTGAGCACAAATATCTCAGCTACAGATTGTGCGCTTGGACTTTGTCAGGCGAATGGAGCAAACTGTCATCTATTTTGTGATACACGAGATAGCGTCCAGCAAACCCTGAATCCTTTCAGCAGCCCGATGCTCTTTTCAGATCAAGCGGTCTGGAGGCCGTTTGTGCTTGTGCATCTTTTCTGGCAATTTTCATCACCTGATGGTAAGCCGATCACCACTAACCAACCTGACACATTTATCCTGGGAATGCAAAATGAGCAGATGGTACAGCTTATTGTGAGTCGGATTGGTCATAAATGGGACGTGATGGCTTCTCCCTTTCGAATGTATTTTGGGGCGAACGCGCCAGTTTGCGAGGCGGCCCAGCGCGATGTCTATGATCTCCTTTTTCCTGTTGATCATGTTGTGTCCGGGCTGACCTTTCTTTCAGGGCCGACGCCTACTACCGGGTGTTTGATTCAAATCGAACCAACTTACCAGGGGACACCTGCACTTGCGCATGCTCAACAGGGGTCGGCCTATCTGATGCAGCATTTTGGAGTGCTTGTCGCAGTGAATGAGAGTGCCCATCGCCAATGGCCCTATCTGCCATTTATCAGCGTAGATGTGCCGCAACTGATCCAACGCTGGCAGGAATTTGGTGCTCAAGGGTAGCAAGAGGGAGCCTCGTACAGGCCGAAACAACAATGGAAGCTTCCTTTCAAGAGATCTGGTCGGTTCTGATAGACTTTGAACGCTATAAGGATCTGCAACGAGGCGTCAATGACGTCGCCCGAGATCTGAAGGCATGTGTCGAACAAATTAAGAAGGGTCAGGCGGTCTAAATTATTTCTTATAATCTAGAGCCGCCTGGTCATCGGGAAATTTTAGGAATCTGGCAGTTGATCTTTCCAATTCTCAGGAACCTGGATTTTAGCTTCTATATTTGCGTGCTCCTTAAGTAAATATAGAAGATTGCTTCCACTAAGTAATTCCAATGGTTTACCATCAGCAAATTCAAAAGAGGCTTTTCCATAATCGCTAGTTGTTACCAGGATGCCTTTTGAAGCTCCTTCGTTTTGCATAGTTCCATAAAGATCTCGTACGGAACTAACTCCAACGGTATTCTTATAGCGTTTGGCTTGAATGACGACTTTACCGCCAAAAATTGGACGAGGGTCGAAGGCTACACAATCTACCCCACCATCGCGTGAGGCTTGTGTCAGACGAGTTTCAAGTCCCATTTTTTGAAATAAATTCGTGATCAGAGACTCGAATTCTGAAGGAGTTAGTTCCATCAGGTTAGGGCGTTGATCAAGCTCTGAAAGCACATCCAGTTCTTCAATAAATCGAGGATCAATCATATTGAGATCAAGTACTGGGCGAACTGGAGCTAGTTCGGCTGGGCTTTTCGATATAGTTGCATTTAGCGTTGCCAGGCACACTTGAGGGTCTACATGGCTGAGATTCAAGTTCATGAAGATCTCTCTGCTAGTTCGCAGTGTAATCAGGCAGGTGCGCCTGGCGCGGCCAGTCCCTTTATCAATTGTCTCGACATAACCATTTAGTACGATCAAATCGAGGTATTCGTTGTGATCAGCGCGAAATAATTCTGAAATAGTTCTTAATGTCATTTGAGCAATGACTGACGAATATAATGCCTTCCTCTGCACTGGTGATCGTAGCGTTTCTGTTATGCTATCTTTTATTTTTGTATACTTGTAACTACTTACTATAGGGATTACATCAATTGAGGGCAGGTCATATTCAACGGCAAGTTGCTTTGATTCGTGCATATATACAAGTTTAGTATGATGTGGGAAGGAATCAGGATAGCTACTTGAGCTAAGAACCATTGTGAAGTAATCTATGATAGCTTGAGGTGAGCCAGCAATAAAGTCTCGTTGAAAGCTATCGATTTCAGCATGCTGCTTCGCAATTTTCTGCTTTTCATCTGCGACATATTGCTCATATTGGCCGTAAGCCTGTGATAATGCTTGATTTCTTGCCATCTCACGCGTGCTATAAGCTGCGTGGCTTATTTGGAATTGTTCCTGCGCTTTTGCTGTTTCACGAGCATGTTTATCTTTGGCTCCAGGTATGACTTTTTGTATTGCTGATAGTGGTGGTGGTAAGAATGTTTGTATTTGGGGCGGAGGTTCTGGATGGGCAAGTGCCCCTGGATTAAAAACAGGCAAATTTGGGATCTGTTTGAGTGTTGAGAAATTGATATAGGAATCTATAGGAAGCGATTCAAGTAGAAGATGTTCTAATGTGTCTATCTGTTCTTCAAGTTGCTCGTTCTGTAAATCAACTTGTGTTATTCTTGATTCTATATAGAGTCTTTCCTGCTCTTTTTGAGTAGCTTTTTGTGCTTTTTCATAATCTTTTTGACTCGCAATTAGTGCTTTTTCATAATCCTTTCTCGCTTTTTCAGCGGCTATTGCTGCTTTTGATTGATTGTTTTCTATTATACGTTGCTGTGCTTTTTGTCTTCTTTCATTTTCGCGTTGTGCTTGCGCGATTGCGTGCAATAATCCGGTTCTTCGTGCCATACCTGCATTTTCTTTCTACCCTGCAAAAAAGTAGTGAGGGACTTTTTTTGTTACTAAGGTGTTAAAGAAATAGAAATCTGAGGTGAACCAATAGATTGGGTCTAATAGTAGCAGAAAAGATCGATAACTGCAAGATTAGATCTAGAGGTGTAAGATAGATATAATTGCATATTGTGATAAAAGTATGTTAATGAATTTCTGTGCTTTAAATATGAAGCGATTATTTAGGATCATGATATTAGCTGTTTAGTAAAATATTGAGACTTCTCTGGGTGCTTATTGTTGACTTAAATGACTTGTAATGTCAACAATAATATGCTATGTTTTATGCGGATACGTTCCTTTTGACAGCGTCAAAGCGTGCTGCCCAACCAGCTTATGAAAAGGAGTTCTGCATGTCCGTAGTAGATGAATTCGTGCGTGCGAACGAGGATTATGCTTCGCACTTCCAAAAAGGCAACCTTCCGCTTCCTCCTGCTCGCAAAGTCGCCGTTTTGGCTTGCATGGATGCACGACTTGACCCGGCCCGTATCCTGGGCCTGGAAGAAGGAGATGCCCATGTTATTCGTAATGCCGGGGGCCGAGCAGCGGATGCTTTGCGCTCGCTGGTAATTTCAGAGCAACTGCTGGGAACTAATACGATCGTCATTCTTCATCATACCGATTGCGGCATGCTGACCTTCAGCAACGAGGATATCCACGGCAAAATCAAAAACGAGCTGGGGGCCGATGCTGACCATATCGCCTTCCTGCCGTTCAAAAATCTGGAGCAGTCGGTTCGCGACGATGTGGCTTTCCTACAAGGCTCGGCATTGATTCCCAACAATATTACCATCAAGGGCTTTATTTATGATGTCAAAACTGGGAAACTCCAACCGGTAAGCTAGAAATATATGCCCGATTAGCCCTTCAATTCGCTGACTGAACGCGCTTGTGAACCCTGGACGAACCGTGCCAGAAACAATAACGTTGAAGCGTTCCAGTGCTGCCTGCTTGCAAAGCGTTTAGTAGGCGCGAGAGCGCCGTTGGGAATTGCCTTGTAATAGCTAAGCCATTGATAAAGGAAGCAGACCCCAAACTTCGGTACTTGAGTTTGGGGTCTGCTTCCTTTAATGCTTTATAAACCCTTGACATCCAGGGGTTAAGAAAGTATAGTTAGCTTATGAATGAATGAATCGTTCATTCATTCATAGAGGAGATCTAGAATGCCTCGTAGTGAAGAGGCGAATCAACGAATTCGCGAAGAGCAACGTACAAAGATACTGGAAGCTGCACAGAAGGTTTTTGCCCAAAAGGGTAGAGCCGCCACAATGGCTGATATAGCGACCGAAGCTTCTATCAGTCAGGGGCTGGCCTATCGCTATTTCAAAAATAAGGATGAGATCTTTCAAACGCTGCTGGAGCAGATGGTGGAATCGGCGATGGTAGCGATGCCGCGCTTTTTGAAGATGCCCGGCACGCCAGGAGAACGCCTGGATATGCTGGTCACGAGGCTATTAGAAGGCAGACGTGCGATTCCCACATTCTATCAATTTTTCTATCTTATGACGATGGATGAGAAGACCCCGAAAGAGATTCGTGATCTGATAGAAAAGCAGGGATTGCTCTTTCAAAGTGTCTTGCGACAACTGATAGTCGAGGGACAGGCCAGTGGGGAGGTTGTCAAAGAAGATCCAGATCAGTTAATGATGGCGATTATAGCATGCCTGGATGGTCTGTGGAGGCTTATGGTCCAGGTTGAGCCCGAGCAGTTCAAGCAGCAAATACCTGAAGCCAGAATTATTCTGAGGATGGTCAGGATTTATCCAGCTCAATCGTGATTTCCTCCCTTTCCAGGGGAGAATCTGGAAGAGCGTTTGATCGTAATAAAGCTTTCTTGTTAAAGGCATGTAGCTATACATGTCATGATGAGCTGTTGTCCTTTTGACGGAATGTGCAAGTTTGATTGGGTTAGTGCTGATTCTGGTTTGATAGTGAAGTTTTCTGATTCCAGTATATGTAAGCTGCTACGTGAATTTTGAAAGGAAGCGAGTATGCCAGCTAAAGAAGAGACTGAGGATATCATTCAGGTTGATCATCTGGTGAAGCGTTATCGGCGAGGGAAGATTAATGCTGTTGACGATGTCACGTTCACTGTTCGTCGTGGCGAGACGTTTGGATTACTCGGACCTAATGGCGCGGGAAAAACAACGACGATTGGCATCCTTATGACGGCTGTGTTTCCTGATAGCGGAACTGCGAAGATCAGCGGTATCGATGTTGTCGATAATCCAATCGGCGTGAAACAACGTCTGGCTGTTGTTCCGCAGCGGAATAACCTGGATCGCAGTCTGCATGTTGACGAGATTTTGACCTACCATGCCGCGTATCATGGCGTGCCAAAGGCCGAGCGTATGGCCCGTGCCAATACCTTGTTGGAGGAACTTGGCCTGAATGAACGTAGACATGAGAAGCTGGGTTGGTTTTCAGGCGGAATGGAGCAGCGTGTGATGCTGGCGCGGGCTTTAATGCACGAGCCAGAGGTGTTGTTCCTCGATGAGCCGACAAACAACCTTGATCCGCAATCGCGCCTCTTCCTCTGGGAGCGTATTCGTACGTTGCGTGAGCGAGGAGTTACCACGATCTTAACAACCCACGATATGGAGGAGGCGGATCGGCTCTGCGACCGGATTGCGATCATGGATCGGGGACGCATTCTGGCGCTTGATACTCCCGAAGGCTTAAAGCGTCTTATCCCCGGTGGCACAATGCTGGAATTGAGTATGCGTAGTCCAAGTATGGTAAATGTCGTAGCGGGCATACAAGATGGCTCTGGTGTATTCCAGGCTGAGCATTTCCGTGAGGTACTGGCGAGGTTGCCAGGGGTTACAAAGGTAGAACAATTGGCTGGCAAGACGGATATCGAAGGACAAGCAGAAACCTTCTCTTTCCGCTTGTTTGCTGATTCTGATCCTGGAACAATCCTTGCCAGTGCTGCCCAGGCTGTGATTCAAGATCAGGGCGAGCTGCTCGATCTACGTTTCACGAAACCAAGCCTGGAAGATGTGTTTATTTACCTGACAGGAAGGAAACTACGAGCATGAACGCGACTATACAGACTGCTCAGGGGCATGGATTTCATGCGCGGAGCAACGTCAGAGCGACGGTAAGCGCCTTTTGGGCAATTGTAAGCAGGGACTTGCTGGTGATACGCAGGGAATTTATAACGTTCCTGGTGCAAGCACTGCTCCAGCCTCTCTTTTTCCTCTTTGTGTTTGGGAAGGTGCTTACAACGATTGGAGCATCGAATGCAAGCTTCTCTACACTTATGTTGCCGGGGATTGTGGCTTTTACAATCTTTATGACGGCCTTCCAGGGTCCCTCGATTGATCTGGCGAGAGACCTGGGGGTCATCCGTGAGATCGATGATCGTTTGCTTGCACCGCTGCCAATTGCGCTGGTAGCTGTTGAAAAAGTATTGCTAGCGACATTGCGATCGCTGATTAGCGGGGCATTCATTTTTCCGCTGGCCTTCCTGGTACTTGGCAGTAGTTACCAGGTTCGGACCGATCTGATTGTTGTGCTAATTGGTCTAATGGTGCTGATCGCACTGGTTGGAGCCTCATCCGGGCTGCTTCTTGGCGTATCAGTGCCGATTCAGATGCTCCCGTTGATCTTCGCGCTTGTCCTTACGCCGTTGATCTTTACGGGCTGTACCTTTTATCCCTGGTTTTCACTGGGCGCGATAAAGTGGTTTCAGATCTTGACTTTATTCAATCCGCTTACCTATGCGGCTGAAGGAATGCGTTATGCGATGGTTCCTTCGATTCATGGGCAAGCGCTGCAAACGCTTTCCATTGGTTGGGTATTGCTGGTTCTGAGCCTCTCTTTTATTGCCTGTCTATTGGGAGGGATACAGTTGTTCCATCGACGCGTGGTGAGTTAGGGGATGACAATTCAGAGGCTGTTCGAATCTGGTAATCACAATTCGAACAGCCTCTCTTTTATGGAAGCAATATGCACTGAAGACATATATCCTGGGGTTTTCAAAGGTTTGCTGGTCAGGCCACCTGATTTCAGCTTAGATAATCGAGGGATGGGTTATAATCATAAAATATAGTCTGACAAGTTGTCTAACGACGTATGTATTTTTAGATACAAGCGACTATTATATGACTGGTTTTGTGCAGCAGTAACTATTCAGTTATTTCTCTTGCCTGCGGCGGTGCTGAAGAAGAAAGAAAGGGTTTTTGTGAGGGCACCTC
>DASSXK010000545.1:0-13459 GCA_035703945.1 Ktedonobacteraceae bacterium
TCTCTATTTCTCACTATTTTCTGTTGGAGATGAAAACGAATGACGAAAAGCAGCCAACATAGTAGCATAAAAGAAAAACTCGACCGCCATGTGATATTTTGTGCCGACGCTAGCCTGGCGAGCAAGGGAAGCGAGGCCGAACTGGAGTGCGTCTACTTTTTGCTCAAAGCGTTTCGCCTGGAAACGGTTGGGGATTATCGTTTGCTGGTGAACTATAACGTTAGGGATGGCAGGCAAGGGAATTCGTTGGAGGTGGATGTGGTCGTGATCAATCGCCTGGGCATCTTCCTGCTGGAAATTAAAAACTGGCATGGGAGTGTTGAGGCATCGGATCATGAATGGGTTCATCATATTTCAAAAGGTCGAGATCAGATTGAGAAAAATGTCTTGCAGTTAATTGAACACAAGGCAAGAGTGTTCCATTCTCAGCTTTTTAAAAACGGCGGAGCATTTTCGCATCTTCACCAGGTGAGTGTGATTGGGGTCGTTGTGCTCGTGCAAGGGCTTCAATCTTTTATTTCTCGTGGCAATGACAATACACGCAGGATTGTGGATCTCAGCCATCGATTGACCGAAATCTTGAGCACGCAAGAGCAGCTTCATCGTGGTCCTCAAAGCCGATCGCTTAGCGATCCCGAGATTCAGTTGCTCTGTAAGAGTCTGCATACACGGCATCAGCGACGCGACGATCGTATCGGTAAATATCGCATTCTGGAGAATCTGGGTGAGCGTGGTCTTTGCAAGACCTTTAAAGTATTAGATACCCTGGTTGATAGGCGTTATCTCCGCCTGAAACGTTACGAGCTTCCATCGCTTGATCGAGCTACAATGGAGATCTGTCTCCACCATTATAAGCACAGTATAGAGGCCTATGTTGCTCTGGGAACGCATCCCAATCTCCTGGCAACGGTGGATTGTGGGGATAATGCTCCTAATCAGCAAGATGTTTTTTTTGAGATTACCGAGTTGCCGACCGGCCCAGGTTTGGATGAGGTGATGCGCCTCAAAACGCGCCTCTTGCAGAAAATGTCTCTTGCTCAGCAACTCATTTTCCTCAAAGCTATCTGTCTGGCGCTCCAGCACGCGCATAACCATAAAGATAGCAACGGCAAGCCGGCACCTGTCTTTCACCGAAATATCTGCCCCGAAACGGTCTTCCAGATGCGCGATGAACTTGGAACGGTCAAACTGGGAGATTTCGATTTTGCCAAATTTGGGACGAAAACGATCTCGGTGCCCGGTCAGACCTTGATTGACAAGCCCTATACCGCTCCGGAGCTGCTCGCAGACTCTTCACAGGCCAGTGCGTGTAGCGACATCTATGCTCTTGGGGTGCTCTGGTATTTTATGGCGAGCCTGCCCTATGCACCGAAGCAATTTAATCGACAAGAAATTGACTCTCTGAACTTACCAGGCGATCTGGCGGCCCTCTTGAAGCAGATGACTGCTGAAGATCCTTTCGAGCGTCCTGAGAAAATTGAAGAGGTGCTCGCGCTGCTTTCAACATATAAGGAGGCCTGATCTGTTCTTTACATAAAAATTTGGCTTGAAATAAACATGTAAGCAGCGTAATGGAAGATTGAACGATGCCAGGAAAAATCATACTTACGATCACAACGGGTCCTAAGGCAGGAAGTGTCTTTGTATTTGAGGAACATGATGTGTTGCTTTTGGGGCGCAAAAAGGATTGCCATGTCTATTTGCCAGAGGATCAACTTGTCTCACGCCACCATTTTATCCTGGAGGTGAATCCGCCAGAGATACGGATTCGTGACCTGGGGAGCCTGCATGGTACCTTTATCAATGGTCAGAAGTATGGGGGACGTCAGAGGCATGAGACTCCAGAATATGGAACCAATCGTACGTTTGTCCAGGTGGATCTGCACGATGGGGATGAAGTAAGAGCCGGACAGACTATCTTCCGCGTTCAAGTAGAGGCTCCGACAAGGATGCCAAATTTGGGGATCTGCCTGCATTGTAGAGAGAAAATAAGCCTGGAAGACAGCGATGATGACATCTGCGCTAATTGTAAGCAAGGTTTACAAGACGATCCTGGGGCTTACTCGTCCTCTTACTCCCAACAAGTTGGTACGTTCACGCAGGCAGGGCACGCTATTGCGGATTATCAAATTATCCGAGAGCTGGGTAGAGGTGGTATGGGCGTTGTCTACCTTGCCCAACATGCTAAGGAGCAGGAACAGGTTGCACTCAAATTTATGCCCTCTAAAGTGGCGATAGATGAGCGTTCGCTTCAGCGATTTCAGCAAGAGATGGAGGCAACCAGCGCTCTGCGCCACCCGAATATCATCACTTTCCTCGATAGTGGTACCCAGCCGGGTGTCTTCTATTTCCTGATGGAGTATTGTGAGGGTGGAGATCTTGCCTCTTTGATACAAACTCGGGGTGGTCGTCTTTCTCTGGAAGAGGCTGGTCCGATCTTGCTTCAGGCCCTAAAGGGACTGGCTTTTGCCCATGAAAATGGTTTTGTGCATCGAGATATTAAGCCGCAAAATATTCTGTTACGCGGAAAAGAGGGCGACTGGCAAGCCAAACTTGCCGATCTGGGTCTTGCAAAGAACTTTGAAAGAGCCGGTTTTGGTGGTCTGACTGTCACTGGCGAGAAGCATGGTACCTTGCTCTATATGCCTCCTGAGCAGGTGAAGAACTTTAAACAACTCAGGCCTGTCAGCGATGTCTGGTCGATGGGAGCTACCTGCTATTTTGCTCTGACAGGCACCTATCCACGCAATTACCTGGAGAATGTTCATCCAACCGATGTTGTGCTCTCAGGCGAGATAATCCCCATCCGTGCGCGCAATCCCGAGATTCCCAGATTGGTTGCGGAGGTGATTGATTGTTCGCTGGCAAACGAGGTCAACGAACGCTTCCAGCATGCGGGAGAGATGTATGAAGCATTGGCAGCAGCGCAAGGATCAGGAGGGTGGGGAGCAGCGGGGCAAATGTGGGGTGGCTGGTGACGAGCCTCTTGCATAAGGTGAGAGGATCGGGCACAAGCAACTTTCGTGCCCGATCCTCTCAGAGGATCTTTGAGAACCTTTAACGGTTAGCTATGCTTCCTTATTTCTTTTTGGCGTTCCTGTAGCGTTGGATGAGCCGGTTGGTTGAGCTATCGTGTGTGAGTTCAGGTTCGTTGGCATTTTCCAGTTCAGGAATGATTCGGTTGGCCAGGACTTTGCCGAGCTCGACGCCCCATTGATCGAACGAGTTAATATCCCAGATAGTGCCCTGGGTAAAAACTTTATGTTCGTAGAGCGCGATCAGCTTGCCCAGCGTTTCGGGTGTGAGCTGCTCGGCCAGAATCGTGTTGGTGGGACGATTGCCTTCAAACGTGCGATGAGGCACCTGCGCGGCCGCTACACCGTCGGCGGCAACTTCCTCTGCCGTTTTACCAAAGGCCAGGGCCTCGGTCTGGGCAAAGAAATTCGCCATCAGGAGATCCTGGTGCCGTCCCAGCGGATTCAGCGCCTGGTTGAAGCCGATGAAGTCGCAGGGGATCAGCTTGGTGCCCTGGTGAATAAGCTGGTAGAAAGCGTGCTGGCCGTTTGTACCGGGTTGGCCCCAGATAATTGGACCCGTCTGGTAATCGACTTCCTGACCCTCCAGATTGACATGTTTGCCGTCGCTTTCCATGTCCAACTGTTGCAGGTAAGAGCTGAAGCGTCCGAGATAGTGGCTGTAGGGTAGGATCGCGACCGTCTCGGCCCCGAAGAAGTTGTTGTACCAGATGCCGATCAATCCCAGTAGTACCGGAAGATTCTGTTCAAAAGGAGCCGTGCGGAAATGCTCGTCCATCGCGTGAAAACCGGCCAGCATCTCGCGGAAGCGTTCCGGACCGATGGCGATCATCAGCGAAAGGCCGATCGCGGAGTCATAGGAGTAGCGGCCTCCAACCCAGTCCCAGAACTCGAACATGTTGGCCGTGTCGATGCCGAACTTTGCGACCTCTTTGGCGTTGGTGGAGACGGCGACAAAGTGTTTGGCAACCGCTTCCTCATTGCCCAGGACTTTAAGACACCAATCGCGAGCGGAATGGGCATTCGTCAGGGTTTCCAGCGTCGTGAAGGTTTTGGAAGAGACAATGAACAGCGTTTCCTCGGGATTAAGGTCGCGGGTGGCTTCAACGAACTCATTGCCGTCGATGTTGGAGACGAAGCGCATCGTCAGGTTGGGATCGCTGTAGAATTTCAAGGCATCGTAGGCCATTGATGGACCGAGATCCGAGCCACCAATGCCGATGTTGACGACATTGCGGATGCGCTTGCCGGTATAGCCTGTCCAGGCCCCACTGCGGACACGATTGGAGAAATCCTCCATCTTGTCGAGGACGGTGTGGACCTGGGTCACGACATTCTCACCATCGACCATGATTGTCTGATCTTTGGGCGCACGTAAGGCGATATGGAGCACGGCACGCTGCTCTGTTACATTGATCTTCTCACCGTTGAACATGGCGTCGATGCGCTGGCGCAGACCCGAAGATTGGGCCAGCCCCAATAACAGTTTGATTGTTTCATCGGTGATACGATTCTTGGAATAATCGAGGTAGATGCCAAGTGCCTCAAGGCTGTAACGCTCGCCCCGTTTGGGATCGTTGGCGAAGAGCGTGCGCAGGTGCTGATTCCGAATTTCCTGATAATGAGTCTCCAACGCCTTCCAGGCCGGGCGCTGTGTTAGTGAAGTTCCATTACTAGACATTCTAGTTACCCTTCATCTATGACTATTTTTTCTTTGCGAATAGTCAGTCAACCTTCATTGAAAAGGCTGCCGTTGCAGACGGCGAGGAGAGGGGAGAAGATGCGGGGCATAGCCCCGCACCACAGTCAAGGGACAATGTCCCTTGCAACCCCATTTCCGCTTTATTACTTTTCAACTTCCAGGTGCCCACCGAACTCGAAGCGCATCGCGGACATGATGCGGTTAGCGAAGTCGGCTTCACCACGTGAGCTGAAGCGCTCGAAGAGGGCGGCGCTGAGGACAGGCACCGGCACGGCCTCGTCGATGGCGGCGGCAATTGTCCAGCGGCCCTCGCCGGAATCCGAAACGCGGCCCTGGAATTTGTCCATCGTAGGACTCTTGATCAGGGCGCTGGCGGTGAGATCGAGCAGCCAGGAACCAACGACGCTACCACGGCGCCAGAGCTCTGCGACATCGGGCAGGTTGATGTCGTACTGGTAGAACTCGGGATTGCGCAGCGGGCTGGTCTCAGCATCAATCACATGGTCATTTTTGCCGACGTTGGCGTTGTGCAGGATGTTCAGACCTTCGGCGTAGGCGGCCATGATACCATACTCAATACCGTTATGGACCATCTTGACCATGTGGCCAGCACCAACCGGGCCGCAGTGGAGATAACCCATCTCGGCTGTGCCACCGACATTTTCACGCCCCGGTGTGCGCGGGGCGGCATCGATGCCAGGGGCGATCGTCGAGAAGATTGGGTCGAGATGTTTAACAACCTCTTCCTCACCACCGATCATCAGACAATAGCCGCGATCGAGTCCCCAGACGCCGCCACTTGTGCCGCAGTCTACATAGTGGATACCTTTGGGTTTGAGCTCTTTGGCGCGGCGAATGTCATCATGGTAATACGAGTTACCACCGTCGATGATGATATCTCCAGGGGCCAGGTGTGGAACAATCTGATCCAGCGTGGCATCGACAGAGGCCGCTGGCACCATCAACCAGATCGCGCGGGGAGTGGAAAGACCTTCAACAAGCTCTTGCAAAGAGGCCGCTCCCTTAGAAATAGAGCCCGCTTTCAGCAGCGAGTCGATCGTTTCTGCGTGGCGAACGTAGCCGTGGACCGTGTGCCCATGCCTGATCAAGCGCTGTGCCATGTTAGATCCCATGCGTCCGAGGCCAACCATTCCAAGTTCCATTGTGTATTTTCCTTTCGTGGCAAACATGTTTGTTCGCGCTAAACTATCCAAAATTGTTGGTTTTATTTCCGAGTAAAATGATTCGTGTATCGCTTTCTATCCATTCTTCTATCAGTATAGAAGCCGAGACAGAAAAGTGATTCTCTATCCCAATCGCCCCTCTTCGCCGGGGACCATCCCAAATATAGCCCTTATCGAGTTTACCTGCAAGTTTGATAGAAAGACTTGAGCTACGACACCGTTTGCGTGTCGAGGGTGATTTGGTACCTATGTATTGTACCGCATGAAACGAGATAAGGCTTCAGATCAGAGTACGATTTTCCGCAGGACGCCCTTTTCGTCCTCTAAAGCGATGTTTTGTATAGGGTGAGCACGTAAATTCGTTGCTGGCGGATGAGAATGGGACGGCGTTTGGTGAGATAAAGTCTCTCTTCTTCACGATTTGATAGTAGAAAGGAATCGTACCTGTTTTCCTTTAGAGGCCTATCTCTTTGAAATCTAAGGAGAATTTTTTTATGACTATTGACGCGGCGTTTACGCAATTCCCTTGTCTCACGACGGAGCGGTTAGTGCTGCGGCGCCTCCAGATCGAGGATGCGCCAGCACTTTTTTCGATATATTCTGACGAAGAATCGATGCGGTACTTTGGGAACAATCCACAGCAATCCTTAAGCGATACGGAGGCACTCATCCGCAGGCTTCAGGCACTTTATGCTAGCCGAAGAAGTATCCGTTGGGGCGTTGCGTTTAAGGACAGCGATACTTTGATTGGGACCTGTAGCCTTCATCATTTTGACGAAGGTTATCATTGTGTTCAAACGGGCTATGATCTAAATCGTACGCATTGGGGCAAAGGTATTATGACCGAAGCGATGTTGACTGTCCTCAATTTTGGCTTCACTGATTTGGGTGTACATCGCATTGAAGCGATCATTGATATTGAGAATGAACGATCAAGAAAACTCTTGCTGAGGCTGGGCTTCACCTATGAAGGAAATTTGCGCCAGCGCTACTTCGAGAGAGGCATCTTCGAAGATGAGTATTATTTTGGATTGCTCGAAGATGAATGGCTAGCCAATCACTTCGTTGACTGAATGCGCTCCAGAAGCCAGGAGGAACGTTGCCAGAAACGATCAAAGCTGAAGCTTTCCAGCGCTGCTTGCTTGCAAAGCATTCAGTAGGCGCCAGAGCGCTGTTGCGAAGTGTCTTGTAATAGTTAGGTGTGAAGTAGCGTAACTTCAATCTGAAAAGTCGCAAAATCGTGCCTTAATTTGGCCTGATTAGCTTAGCCTCCCGTAGTCATCTGATCAGGGCAGAGCGATGCGTATCAGGCCGAAGCCATATTTGGAAACGGGCCTGGAATTCCTGTCTCTTTTTGCGTGCCAGAATAGTCCAGAGGTTACTAATTTATTAGTGGGGTAAGAGCACCTGTAGTGCCGCTTCAGCCAGCGATTCGCGGACCTCGTGAAGTTGGGCGGGTATACGTTTGCGCAGCCAGATGCGAATAAACTCCCGGCTGGGCCCCAGAGCCAGGGGAATATAAAGATACTGGGGGTAAATAGCAATCTCGCCGGTTTCAATAAACGGGTTCAGCCACTCAAAAAAGTGTTGCTGAAATGAATCCAGTGACTGCCGAACCTCCTCGACGTGGCGTCCAAGATATTCTGTGCTGGCGGCCTGAATGACGTATAATCCAAGGTCTGGCGAATGTTCAAACCAATCCAGGTAGTTGCGGACTAACTCTTTCAGACCCTCACCTGGATTTTTGGTCTGGAGAGCCTTGAAAAGCGCGAGATTCAGCTCATTGCGCCCGTCGCGATAGAGTTCAATCGCGATCTTCTCTTTATTCTCGAAATGGTGATAAATACTGCCAGTACTTGCGCCGGAGGTCTGGCGGATATCTTCCATTGTTGTATCAGTAAAACCCTTGCTCAAAAAGGAGAGCAACGCTGCATCCAAAATTGCTTTTCGGCGTGACTGCGTTGTCACGTTGCGGCAAGAAGCATTGGTTGTCATATTCCTCCTCCTCATCTTCTCCGGCGCTTGCAAACTCGTGTGGCATCCGTAAGAAACGAGTGATTTTGCAAGTAATTTTATCATACTCTTGACTAGAATATAATACTAGAATATCATTCTAATTGTAAATGCATTTCGGTGTGTTTGCAAGCTTGCTATTCACCATTCGTCCCGGACGATCAGGTACGCCTCCCAAAAATCGGACTGATGCAACGATGATCTGTCCTCCACCAGGCGCATAGTATTCTCCTGGATCTGGCGTGTTTGCAAGCGCAAATTACTGACGTTTTGGTAGCAGGACCATTTACTTTTCTAGCGCGGGTATAAGGAGGCTGACTGTGCAAGGTGTTGAAGAACAGGCAGGGCGACCGATGGCACGCCGGCAGCGACCGGTAGGTCCAAATTACAAATGGATTGCACTGACAAATACAACGCTTGGAGTCCTGATGGCAAGTATCGACGCGAGTATCGTGTTGATCTCATTGCCAGCGATCTTCAAGGGCATTAATATTAACCCGCTGGCTCCTGGAGAGACGAACTATTTCCTCTGGATGCTGTTGGGGTATATGGTGGTTACGGCGACGCTCCTGGTAACTTTTGGACGTATTTCGGATATGTTTGGACGGGTGCGTCTCTATAATCTGGGTTTCTTGATCTTCACGATCGGGAGTATTTTGCTCTGGCTCACACCTGGTACAGGCAATGCAGGTGCACTGGAACTGATCATTTTCCGCTTTGTGCAGGGCATTGGGGCGGGCTTTCTTTTCTCAAATAGCGCGGCAATTCTTACTGACGCCTTTCCGGAGGACCAGCGAGGTCTGGCGCTTGGGATCAACCAGATTGCGGCGATTCTGGGTTCTGTGATCGGTCTGATTCTGGGTGGTATCCTCTCTTATTTTAGCTGGCGACTGGTTTTCCTGGTCAGCGTGCCTGTGGGTATTATCGGCACGGTCTGGGCATATATGATGCTGCGCGAGGTCGCGACGATTCGAGGACGTCAGAAGATCGACTGGGCGGGCAATATTACGTTTGCCTTTGGCGCAACGATCTTGCTACTTGGTATCACCTATGGAATTGAGCCGTACGGTGGCCAACCAACCGGATGGAGCAATCCGCTGGTTATTTCTGGGTTGGTGATTGGTCTCGTGCTGCTGGTGATGTTTGTCCTTATCGAGAGGCGCGTTAAAGATCCGATGTTCCGCCTGGAACTTTTCCGGATTCGGATGTTTGCGGCCGGAAATACCGCTAGCTTCCTGGCAAGTATCGCACGTGGCGGTCTGCAATTTATGTTGATTATCTGGTTGCAGGGCATCTGGTTGCCGCTGCACGGCTATAACTATGATGTTGCGCCACTTTGGGCCGGAATCTATATGATTCCGTTGATGGTAGGATTTTTAGTGATGGGACCTCTCAGCGGCTACCTGTCGGATCGCTATGGGGCGCGTTTCTTCTCGACGCTGGGCATGGTCATTCAGGCGCTGGGCTTTTTCCTGCTGACGCTGCTGCCCGCGAACTTCTCCTATATCTGGTTCGCTCTAATCATCTTTATGCTCGGTTTTGGGCAGGGGATGTTCTCCTCGCCAAATACCTCCTCAGTGATGAGCAGCGTGCCAGCGTCGCAGCGCGGTGTCGCTTCCGGTATGCGTGCGACATTTATGAACTCTGGTTCAGTCGTCAGCATCGGCGTGTTCTTCAGCATTATCACGGCCAGTCTGGCGGCGGCCCTGCCACCAACGCTTACGGGCGGATTGATGGCGGCGGGTATCCCAGGCTCGACTGCCGATAAGATCGCGCACCTGCCACCAACCTCGGCCCTGTTCGCGGCCTTCCTTGGCTATAATCCAATGGGGACGCTGGTGCCCGAGGCTGTCCAGAAGGCTTTACCGGTTGATAGGCTGAATAACTTGCTTGGGCATGCCTTCTTCCCGAATCTGATCTCGGGACCTTTCATGACGAGCATCCACAATGTCTTTTACCTGTCGGTTGCGATGTGCCTGGTTGCGGCCCTGGCATCGTACTTGCGTGGCAAACGTCGGGTCTCTGCTATTGCTGTGGTTGAGGAAACCACCGTTCCAACAGAGGAGAATGTGCCTGCTCGAAGCGGTGATTAATCTCTAATAAAAGAGAGAGATATATGATGGACAAATTGAGTATGCTTGCAATCACATCCATCCCAGGGTCTCGATCTCGGCCGGATGTCGATTCGTGACCTGAGCGTAGGAAGCCGCGTAGAACAACAGGGGACTGCCGTGACGATCCTGGAGATATTCCACCTCGCCGATAAAAAGCGTGTGGTCCCCCGCCGGGTGAATGTCGACGACCTTTGCCACGAGGTGCGCGATGGCCCCTTTCAGCAAAGGCACGCCGTGCTCATGCATAAAAGCGATTTCAAGTCCTCGCTGTGGGCGACCGCCAAAGTGACGGCTCAAGGCCTCCTGATCGTCGGACAGGATGTTGACTCCGTAGTGGCTCTCAAGCTCAAGCAGTTTATACATGTTGGCGTTATGTCCCACCGAGATCAGCACCAGTGGCGGATTCAGTGAGACCGACATAAAGGCATTCGCCGTCATACCATGCACTTGCTCGCCGTGCGCCACCGTGATGATCGTGACCCCGGTGGCGAAACGGCTAAGAGCCTTACGAAACGCTTGAGCTGGAATAGCAGAGCGTTGGTCCATTGAAAGACCTTCCTTACCTCTGTAAATTCTTCAGAAGATAACTTACATCGGTCGCATTGATCATATCGGGTGCAACCCAGCCGTTAATATCATACTCTGCCATACAGGTATCTGCAAAGGCCTTCATGCGGTCGCTCAATCCAGAGGCAGCCGCGCTGTAAAGGGCGATCAGGCGATTCTCATCGGTCGAACCGGCGTAATTGATTTCGTACAGTTCGTGGCGGCTGCCGAATTCGGAGCCAATTGAATCCCAGAGCAGCTTCATCAGCTTGATGCGATCTTCCGAGCTATAACCATTTGAGCCGCGTACATATTTATCCAGGTAGGGACGTAGCTCAGGATTTTGAAAATCGACGGCACTGGAGTTCATATAGATCAGTCCGCTTGCCAACGTCTGCTCAATCAGATTCTTGATCACAGGATAGAAGGTTGAGCCAAAGACCTGGTAGGCCGAAGCTGCCTCCATATTTGGAAGTACGGCCCCATTTGTCCAGGGCTCGGCATTGCGAGCCATCGCCTCCGACAGGCTCCAGAAGAGATTGCGATAGGAGATCACCTCGCCGACGCGTGTCTGTACGCCGCGATAATCCTTTGTGCCGGTGGCCTCGACGGCTTTGAGCATCAAGCCAGCGATAAATTCGAGCTTGATGGCCAGGCGCGTGCAGCCTTGCAGCAGGGCGCGGGGCAGAAAGCCGGTCTTCGGGAAGAAATTGTTGGCACGCTCGATATCGCCACAAACAAAGACATCCTCCCAGGGGACGAAGGCGTTATCGAGCACAAAGATCGCATCGTTTTCGTCGAGTCTGCTGGAAAGTGGATAATCGAAGGGCGTTCCCATAACGGCTGCGGCGTTTTCGTACGAGGCGCGAGAGATTAACTTGACGCCAGGGGTTGCCATCGGAATCATAAAGACGACGGCATAGTTTCTATCCTGGACGGGAATCAGACCATGATGGGCCACAAAGGTCGCATGTGTGAGCGCCGAACCGGTCGCGACAACCTTGGCACCGCTAACAAAGATGCCCGCATCGGTCTCTTTCTCGATATGAACACAGACCTCGGCTCGCTCGTGGATACCACGGTCGCGGTCAACGGGAGGGTGGATGATCGCATGGTTGATGTAGAGCACCTGCTCCTGCGACTTTTTATACCATGCTTTTGCATTGATTTCGTAAGGCTGGTAAAACTCAGAATTAGCGCCAAGCGTGCCCAGAAAGGCCGCCTTGTAGTCTGGAGAGCGGCCCAGCCAACCATAGGTCAGTCGGCTCCAGGCAGCGATGGCATCGCGTGCGGCAAGCTGTTCTTCTCCGCTCCTGGGAGCCTTAAAATATTTGTGCGTGCGACCGCCAGAGCCGGTATCTGTTTCCGTCGTCAGGACATCCCGATATTGTGGATCGTGCAATGCGTCATACAGCCGCGCAATCATGCGAACGGTGTTACGGAAGGCCGGGTGGGTTGTGACATCTTTAACGCGCTCGCCATAGATCCAGACCTCGCGTCCATCGCGCAGGCTTTCCAGATATTCCGCGCCGGTGAGTGGACGAGTCGGGGTTGTCTGGGAGGCCGCTTCCTGCGAATTGATAGCATCGATACCCATGGTATACTCCTGTCTTCTTTGGTGAGTATTGTTGGTAAAACATGGTACCTATCAGGTGAAATGGGAATGCTGTTTTTTTGCTTGAGCACTGGAATCCTGAAAAAATCCTCTAGCCATGCACTTCGTTGACTGAATGCGCTTGAGAAGCCAGGAGCATGGTTGCCCGAAGCGATCCAGGCCGAAGCTTTCCAGAGATCCCTGATGAGAAAGCGCTTAGGAGGCGCGAGAGCGCCGTTGCGAAGGGTCTTTAAATAATAAGCTATCCTACGGCGTTGACGTTAAGAAGAGTGGCAAAAGCGTGGACTACATGTCTATTTGCAAATGTTTAGTAGATTGTCGATAGCATACCCAATAAAAAGCGAATATTCAAGCGTATTAAGGAGCAAGCAGCGTTTTTTGAAATTGAAGTCCCTGAACTATGAATGGCCTTGCCTACCATTATCAGGCTTGCATTTATTTTATTTTAAATGGTACCATGGTAATATGGTAACAAAATAACAGTGCAAGGTAGATAATGAGGAGTAAGATCATGGATGCAAACGGTGAGAATATCCAAAAAAATCTAGTTACACGTGTGCAGACGGGCGTAAGAATGGAGCAACGCCTGCTCAAGGTATTGAAAGCCCTGGCGGAATATCTCGATCTCTCGCTGGGTGATCTGCTTGAAGGTGTCGTCTTGCATGCCTTTGAGAATAAACCTGCCTTTGGTGAAGAAACATTGCGCCGAATTGTGCAGCTCAAAGATATTTATGGCCTGGAGCTTGGGGCTGAAGATAGCCACCATATGATCGAGTCTCATACCAGGAGTGATGAGCACCATGACATACACAGCAAAGGAGAAGAGGGATGAATGAATTCCTGCTGGTTGGTCGGGGCAGACAGATTCATAAAGTGAGTTCCGAACAGTTGCGTCAGCATCTTGAGCATGTTCAGCATACCCCATCCACGCGTCTCAGTTTTATGACCCTTGATCATCACCAGGTTCGCAACTTTGTTGTGCGCGAGTTGCCGCGAAACGGAGGCCAGACCTTGAGTGCCCAGACTATCTCAATGCAATTGGGGTTGGCCCTCTCCGAGGTACGCACGATTCTGGATGATTTGCAGCAACATCTTGTTTTTCTTGTACAGAAGCCGGCTGGCAAGGTCTGCTGGGCCTTTCCTGTCACGGTCGAGCCGACGCCACATCGTTTGACCTTTAGCACCGGTGAGAGCGTTTTCGCGGCTTGAGCGGAAGATGCAATTGCAACGCCCTTCGTGCAAGGGCATTT
>DASSXK010000583.1:0-8578 GCA_035703945.1 Ktedonobacteraceae bacterium
TTCATACAATAACACTACTTTCTAGAGGATCTGTGGAGTGGTAATTAATGCCTGAATTGTATGTCTTCGGCCATCATACCTGAGGAAGGAAAAAGTAGCAAGGAAATGAACAGGCACAACAAGAACTTCTACTACCAGTGCCAGCTCAGAATTTGCATATTTTTCACGGCTAACCGTTTTCTTTATGCTACAATAACGAGCAAGCAGCAACCGCAACAGAGACAGAATCTCTTGCGATCCTGCCACTCTGATCAGGCATAAAACCCGTCCAGCCGAGAAAGGTATTTTTCTAATGAGTTGGTTTCGGCGAAAGCAAAAAAGCGTCCCTTCCATGGTACCCTCTCCGCCTATTCAAAAGACGCCAGCCCCAGCCGGAGAGGAAAGACGTTATCGGGAAGATGTCCCTTATCTTTTACCCAAAGATTTAAACGAGATCAATCGCCTGGAATTTCAGCATTTCGCGTTGAGAGCCGCCCTCAAGGGCAACTATTTGACACCGCTCCGCGATCCCAGGCGGATTTTGGACATCGGTAGCGGAACAGGTGTCTGGGGACGTGAAATCTGTCGCGAGTTTCCACAGGCGGCGGTGCATAACGTAGATCTCGAAGAGAGCGCAACTGAAAGTCCCGCTAACTATCATTTCACCACACATAATATTCTGGAAGGGCTACCTTTTCCTGACAATACATTCGACTTTGTCCATCAACGACTTCTCCTGTGGGCGATTCCAGCTCAGGCCTGGAGCCCACTTATCAAAGAGATGCTGCGCGTGAGCACGCCCGGCGGCTGCATCGAAATCGTTGAAGGCAATGGCATAACCTTCACAAACACAGGCCCTGCCCTAAGCGAGATTTTAGAGGGAGTCAAGCTGCTGGCGAAAAGGCGAGGAATCGATCCCACTATCCCCGCACGTCTTGAAGTCTATCTTCGCCAGCAAGGGTGTATCAACGTAGAAAAACAAGAACTTACCCTGCCAATTGGCAAATGGGGCGGACGAATCGGTGCCCTGATGGAGAAAGACCTGCTTGCACTGATCGCTTCGTTCCGCACCCCATTTACGGCCGCCCTGGGCTACAAGCCCGATAAATTTGACAGGCTCTATCAGTCGGTTGAAAGCGAGTGGAATAGGCTTCAAACAAGCTTTATTTTTTTCATCTATACAGGCCAAAAGTCAGCTTAAGCTGGATCAGGTATCCACCTGGCCTGACGTATTATCTCGATGTAACGAGACGAGTCAGGCTGCCCCGAACGCTTGAGTGCGTCAATCGTGCGCTCAAATTCATACTCAACCCGATGATGTGTGATCTGCCAATGGCTGCCATCCCATCTCACCAGAGCATAAGCAGCGCGGCGATCACCATCGAAGGGAAGGCCCACGGCACCAATCGAAGCCAGTCGCTGCCCCTTTACCTGACCCGACGAGGGATAGTGAATATGCCCATAGACAATCAGATCGGCCTGGGTATCCCCGACCATCATTTCTGCTTCCGCCTCAGGAGTCACATGAAGCTGGGGGCGCAATGGATGAGCCTCCAAAATCAATGTATTAAAGACGCTGAGAGGAGTGGCATGGACGATCAACAGGTCGGTTCCAGGAACAGCTCCATCAGGAGTCTCGAAGTGTGCGAAAGGCAGATTGTCCAGGTATTCGATCCCTTCTTTACCAATCTGGTCCGCAGTCCAACGCTCAATTGAAGGTTCTTTGCCAGCATCAACCACATCGCGCTCGGTATTGCCGTAAATCGTTGGCACCCGCAAATCACGTACAAGTTCCAGCACCTCAGATGGCTGGGGACCTATCATCAGCATATCGCCAGCCAACACCAGCACATCGTATTCCTGCTTTACAAGATCCGCGAGGGCAGCCTCAAAGGCCGCCAGATTTCCGTGAATATCGGCCAGGACAGCAACGGTAAATCCTGGATTTAAGTTATTCTGCATCTCTCTGGTTCCAGCTTTCTTTCAATCTGCATCCCTGGACGTTCAAATAAAAACGCTGCTTTTATTCTACTCTATAGTCAACATTCATGACTATTCAGTTACTCCTTCTCGCCCTGCCTGCGGCCGTTTGAGGGAGAGCGGGTAGTTTGCAACATCCAATAAGCAATAGAAAGAAATGCCTATCTCTTTCATAAAAATGGTATGAACTAAACCCGAACGTAGTACTTTTTGATGACTTTCAAAAAAAGTTTGCCTGTTTCATTTTGGCTAAGTATGATGTGCATAAAGTCTCACAAATAATGAATCATGCTGAAAAACAGGTAGTACAGTGCCAAGGATACCTGTAAGAGCATCTAGGAGAGATTTCGCCAGATGATCAACAATTCCGAGCAACGGCTGGGCAACTATCAACTGATCAGGCGCCTCGGTCAAGGCGGCTTTGCCAACATCTACCTGGGCGAGCACATCTACCTCAAAACGCTGGCCGCGATCAAAGTGCTGAAGATCCAGTTGACCGACGATGTCTTTGATCAGTTCTTAAATGAAGCTCGTGTGATCGCCCGTCTCACCCATCCCAAAATTGTGCATGTCCTGGAATTTGGGATCGAGCATAATACCCCCTATCTGGTGATGAACTATGCTCCTCACGGCTCGTTGCGTCAACGTTATCCAATTGGGAGCATCCTCCCGATCGATACGGTGATTTTCTATGTTGAACAGATTGCGCAGGCACTGCAATATGCCCACGATCGCCAGGTGATCCATCGCGATGTCAAGCCAGAAAACATGCTAATTGACAACGATTCCTCGATCATGCTGACAGATTTTGGTCTGGCCATTACAACGCAAAATTCATACACCACCCAGACCCAACAAGGCGTTGATCAAAATGGCACAAACGGCACCGTCACCTACATGGCGCCAGAACAATTCAATGGGCAATTCTCAGCGGCCAGTGATCAGTACGCGCTCGGAATCGTGGCCTATGAATGGCTCTGCGGAGCACCCCCCTTTGAAGGCCCGACAAATATGAGCATTGGCATTCAACATCTGCAAGCGACCCCACCGCCGATGCGAGCAAAAAATCCGGCACTTGATCCAGCAATTGAGATGGTCGTGTTGAGGGCACTGGCCAAAGATCCTCAAGCACGTTTTCCCTCAATTGAGGAATTCGCCCGGACCCTGGAAGATGTCTCCGCTACTACCATGGCGGTTGATTACGGCATCTACGCCAATACCAGTTCACTGAGCCTGGCTCCTTTCCAGGTAGGGACCCCACAGATGGCTTTTCAACCGACTGAAAGGCAGCGTGCCATCATGGCCCAGCCGGTTCTTTACAAGGCAAAGGGGCTTCAGAACTCGATCCCCAGGCGCACCTTTCTCTTTGGCCTGGCAGGATTAGCGGGACTTGGTCTGGCGGGCATGGGAATTGCAAGCCTTGTCCATCTGAATTCAAATTCGCAAACGAAGATAACTGACTCTACCAGGCGAAAGCCAGTCAAGGCTGCCCCTACTGCTGCTCCAACAACACCCGCAATTATCCTGGGAGCATCTACACGACCGACCGTCGCCTCCTGGGGACCAGGACACATGGATCTCTTTGTACGCGGCAGTGATAACAGCTTGTGGCACCGATCCTATAACAACTCCTGGCATCCCTGGGAGCCGCTGGGCGGGCTGGAAGCGGCAATAGCCTTTGATCCTTCAGCAGCGGCCTGGGGACCGGGCCGGATCGATCTCTTTGTGCGCGGCGCCAACAATGCCTTGCTCCATAAAATGTTTGATGGAAGTTGGCACGATTGGGAATCCTTTGGAAGCAGCATCTCGGCCGATCCTTCAGCGGTCGCCTCGACGCCAGGAAGAATTGACGTTTTTGGGCGTGGGGATGATATGGCCATGTACCACCTCTGGTACGATGGGAGTTGGCATCCCTGGGAGCCACTGGGCGGGGTTCTTACCTCAGCCCCGGCGGCGGCAGGCATCGCGGGTCAGGTACATGCCTTTGTACGGGGTAGCGATACGGCCCTCTGGCACAAATGGTTTGACGGAACATGGCACGATTGGGAACCGCTGGGAGGATCATTTGTCGGTGATCCAGCCGCCAGCGCCAGTGCCACAGGGCGGCTGGATGTATTTGTGCGTGGCAATGACAACACGTTGCTACATAAGTGGTATGATGGTACAAACTGGCACGATTGGGAGTCCCTGGGCGGTAGTCTCGCCTCAGCCCCAACGACAGTCACGCACGACGGTACTATCATTGATGTATTTGCACGTACCACTGATAATACCCTGCAACATATCCGATTTGATGGTGCCTGGCAGCCCTGGGAAAAATTTGTCTAGCCGCCATGCTAGATAAACGAACAAAGGGGCACCCACGAGTCAGGCATGTAAAGCCAGATGAAGGAGACTTTGCTTGCTGCCATATTTCCCTTTCACCGACCAGCCCTTTAAAATGACTCTTGGCGTTCGGCCGCTTGAAGATGGGCGACTGATCGAGATCGATCCTCTGGCCTATCAGGCTGAAATCACCCTGAAACAGGAATTGCTCCGCACAAATCATAGCGATTACTTCCAGTCTTTACCAGCAACGGAAGATCTGCAATGGGAAGCGGTCGAAACGCTCCTGCCCAATCTGGCCTTGCACTATCCCCAACATTTTCAACTCACGATTAAAGGCGACCACTGGACCTGGCATAATCGCCTGCAAGCGACTACCACAGAATTCCGCTGCGGCCTGCTAGAGAGCCTGCCACTTGCTCCGCTGGACTGGCTTGGGCGTCAGGTTCAGGAAGACCTGCTCCTCCTCAAAGGGACGCCAGTGGATGGCATGCCGCTTGTTGCAGGCCAGCTTTGCTTTCCCAACGCCTGGTGCCTGGAAGACAAGCTCGGCCGGTCATTTCTGGAAATTCATGATGAAGTTGCCCTGTTCAGGGAGCAGATCGGGCGCTCTTCCAATCTCCTGCTCGAACGGCTGAAAGTTGGGCGTCCCGCATGGCGCATCAACTGGGCCTTTAAATCTATTTCACGCCTCAATCTGACCCCACGATTTTTGCCCGAAGCCAGGGAAGCCAGCCTCGCGATCACCCCGGAGAATGCCGGGGAACGCTGCTTTATGCGTCTCGAACGCCAGACACTCGCCCGTCTGCCAAAAACGCAAGCACTCCTCTTCACCATCCACACCTATCAGGAAACGGTTACAAAAGCGACAGAGAACATCAATCACGCTCGCCGCATCAACCACATCCTGCAAACGACGCCAAAAGAAGTGCTGATCTATAAAGGAATTGAACCATTCATTCAGCCTTTACTGGCTTATCTTACGGCCCGGATAGAAGTATAAAAACGCTTACCAAACAAGCTTATCGCATTTTGACAACTATTCGCCTTTCAGAGAAAATCTGGTTTTGGATAGTGATCCCCCCTATTTTTCAGGAGCTTCTAGCGCCACGCGGGTTACGTGTCCTTGCGGCAAGAAGTGCTCATTTGTTACAATGTGGAGACAACTATTTCTAAAAGCCAATCAGGAAGGGAAAGACTATGCAGAAATCGCAATTTTCCCAGTTCACACAGTACGGGGTCGCCACCGTCTACGAAGCGGCAGGTCAAAAAGGCCTGATCGATGCGCCGCTCGTCCAGATTCAGCCAGGGAGCAAAGCAGCAGGACCAGCGCGTACCATTCTCTGTGGACAAAGCGATAACCTGATGGTCCATGCCGGCCTCGCGGAAGCCCAACCCGGAGAGGTGCTTGTTATCACAATGCCTGAACCTGAAGCAATTTCACTTGTTGGAGACCTGCTGGCATTCCAGGCCAGGGTCCGTCAGGTTGCTGCGATCCTGGTAAATGGAGCCGTCCGCGATACCGATGCCCTGCGGAAACTCGGACTACCTGTCTGGTCCCGTTGGGTCCGCGCACGCGCCGCCACAAAAAACAAAGTTGGCGTCCTCAATCAGCCTGTCGAGGTATGTGGCATTACGATCTCCAACGGCGATATTATCGTGCTGGATGCGGATGGAGCGGTCGCGATTCCCCAGGAGGAGGCAGAAACCGTGCTGGAAGCAGCCAGACAGCGCGAAGCCAGAGAAGAAAAGCTCGTTAGCCAATTGCAACAAGGCGCACTCACATACGATCTCCACGGCCTGCGTGCCCGCGTGGAGGGGCGCTAGCACCATAACCCAAAAGCGCCCTGCTCTCATTCAATGAAAAAGAAGCTCTATTTCCAGCAACCGGGTACTACATAATGGAGGAAACATCTCATGCACCAGCTCAACCTGAGCCAGTTACAAGCAATTGCTCATCGACAGGTCGAAGCAACTGCTGACCTCACCCGCCGTATCTGCGAGGTGCCCGCGCCAACAGGCAACGAATTCGAGCGCGCCAGATTCATCGCCTCGCTCTGGAGAGAACGCCACTATCGACCTGAAATTGATGAAATCGGCAATGTCTACACCTGGCGAGGGAAACAGGATAGTGGCCCGGTTATCCTCCTGCTGGCCCATATCGATACAGTCTTTCCTCAAAACACGCCCATCTATGTGACTCGTGATGGGGATATTTTGCGTGGTCCCGGAATCGGAGATAATTGTGTGAGTGTGGCATCACTTTTCTCTACCTTTGACATTCTGGACGAGTTGCAGCTTGAAACTCCGCTGCCAGTAATCGCTGTCGCCAATGTGGGTGAAGAAGGGCTGGGGAATCTGCGGGGTGCGCGGGCCGCTGTTGAGCGTTATCGCAAGCGGCTGGGAGCCGTGCTGGTTATAGATGGCAACCTGGGAAATATTACGCATCGCGCCGTTGGCTCCAAACGCTGGCGGATCAATGTGTTTGGCCCCGGCGGCCATTCCTTTGGAGACTTTGGCACCCCCAGCGCCATTCATGGCCTCGGACGCATCATTGCCGCAATTGCCGACTTAGATGTTCCAGCCGAACCACGAACAACCTACAATGTGGGAATTATTGAGGGTGGGACCAGCGTCAACACAATTGCGGCCCGCGCCAGCGCAATCCTGGATATGCGTTCGACCGATGTTTCGGCTTTGAATCACCTGGCAAAAAAGGTCCGCGCCCTGATAGAAAGTCGGGCCGGTCGCGGCCTGCGGGTCGAGATTGAGGTCCTGGGAGAGCGTCCGGCAGGCGAACGCAGCCAATCCGATCCCCTGATCAAGCTGGCGGCAAAAATACTGACCGAACAAGGGATTGAACCTGCCTTTAGTAGTGCCAGCACAGACGCCAATATTCCGATCAGCCTCAATATTCCATCCCTTTGTATCGGAATCACTCAAGGGGAAAACGCCCACACGCTGGAAGAATTTCTTCACATCCCCCCAATTGAGGAGGGGCTTGTGCAGTTAGTCCGCCTCTGCCTGGAAAGTGGCAAGCTATTCAATTCGCTGACTGAAGGCGCTTAAGAAGCCTGCAAGAACATTGCCAGAAACGATCAAAGGTGAAGCGTTCCAGCGCTGCTTGCTTCCAAAGCATTCAGTAGGCGCGAGAGCGCCGTTGCGAAGTGTCTTTCAATGGCACGCTAATACAAGCCAGCCTGGACACTCAAAAGGGGTGCTGATCTAGCTCCCCTCGCGGTATTTTCAAGCTTTTACACCCAGAAGAGAGGCATCCAGGTTGTGCTCTTCGATCTTTGCTTTGGCCTGAGCCAGGCTATCGTGCTGCCCATAGCGGCAGGACAACAGAGATGCGTTATCTACCTGGTTTTTTGAGAATCCGCCTGGGATGCCAGCATATACCCGATCCCAACCTTCGTCAGAATATAACGCGGACGAGTTGGGTCAACTTCCAGCTTGCGACGCAAACGATTGATATTGACCTGGAGAATATGGCTTTCACCTACATATTCCGATCCCCAGACATGATCAAGCAGCAGATCTTGTGTGACAACACAACCAACATTTTGCGCCAGGTACACAAGCAGACGATATTCAATCGGAGTGAGCTCAATTTCCCGGGAAGCCAGGGTCACTCGATGTTGGGCATCATCAATTACCAGTTCGCCGATCGTGATTTTCGTGCGCAGCGAATGCATCGCCTCATTTGAGGTAAATTGGGAGCGCCGCAGCACCGCCCGCACACGTGCAAGCAACTCATCGACGCTAAAAGGCTTGGTAAGATAATCGTCAGCGCCAAGATCAAGTCCCCGGACCTTATCCTGATCCTGACCACGTGCTGTCACAATAATAATCGGGACCGAGGAAAATTCGCGAACCTTATGACAGACCGTAAAACCATCCATTTTTGGCATCATGACATCGAGCAGAACAGCGTCCGGAGTATGAGCCTCGATCATCTCCAATGCTTGCTTTCCGTCGCTGGCAGTCAGAACATCATAATCCTCGAACTGGAGATTACGTGCCACCAGACGCAACAACTGAGGATCATCATCAGCGGTCAAAATTGTCGTTTTTTTTGCAGGCATATGTCACATACTCCTTCAGGTTCTCTTTGCGTGGGACAGAGGCGGGATGATTTCATCGCTTGCGGCCGGAAGTAAAACATGAAATGTACTTCCAGCCGCAGGTCGGCTCTCAACCCAGATCTGCCCCCCATGTAACTCAACAATTCGCTTACAAATCGCCAAACCCAAACCTAACCCATTTGCCTCCCGAATCAGCCGTGTATCGG
>DASSXK010000363.1:0-5927 GCA_035703945.1 Ktedonobacteraceae bacterium
GCACCCGGTCGTCTCCTATTACATAAAGGTCCATCTCAGCAGCCTGGCGCGTTACATTACCCTCCGTTGTTAAATGCTCTTCTGACATATTTTGACATCCTGCCTTTCCTTGCCTGGTAATACTAATACGATTACAAACGATAAGAGGATGAAATTGCTTCCTTGAATCACGATAACAGGCCCATTCACAGCCAACGTCCCTCAGATGTAATCAGTTTCCAGAAATATATTTCGCCGGGAATATTTGGTGTGCATTGAGAATACACTGTCTCAACATAAATATCTAGATTTATTTTGATCAAAAAAATGACCGATCCCTCAATTTAAGAGATCGGTCATTCCTACCTGATTCTCAGGTCAGCCTTTGAATGCTTCGGCTAACGCTTCAGTGTTTCGTCGTCGTCGGCCTGTTCATCTGGCGCGACTTCCACATGTACCCGATAACCGCTCGCATGATTCGCCGAATAACCGGTTGTTTGCGAAGATTGCGGATTCTGGTTAGGATAAGAAGGCGGAGGAGTCGTCAGATCAGTGGATACAGAGCGAATAAAACGCTCGATCCGCTCCCAACGTGTCGGGTAACGATCGGCGTAGAACTTCTCTTTCCCCTCGCTATCATAGATATACAATGTATAGTCCTGATTCGCGAAGTGATACTGCACCTGGGTATAGGGAATCCTGACCAGCTCCATGACCTGAAGAGTGGCACGTGTATTGTCCGGGTTGACAGATTGAGCAGTCTGCGTCGCCTCGCCTGGGCGAACTTCGGGCGTTGCTTCCAGCTTTGCCAGTTGTACGGCGGTGCTCCAGACATCCATCGGGACACCTTCCGGAACAACATCGCTATGCAGGCCATCAGTCACTTCAGCATTATAGATCAAATCCCCATCAGCCTTTGAGAGCCGCTGTAGAGGAATAGCACTCTCGCCAACCATCCGGGTCTGTGTATTGAGAGTAAAACTGCGTACCAATTCACGATGACGAACCACCCGACCGGTACCGTTACAATGACCACACAGCGAAGATTTGGCCCCCTGGCAAGTGGGACAAACACGTTTGCCGGTTCCACAGGTACAATCCACCTCTCCATTGACACAATCTGGGCAAGGGACCGTGCGACCTTTGCTGGCAGGATCGTTATCAACAGGATTAGGAATCGGCACGCCTTGCTGACGAATTCCTTCAAAAACGTCGGCGACCTTGTCACCTAAACCACTGGCAAGGTTTTCCGCCTGCTTCTGGAAGAATGGTTTCTTCTCGGTTTGCAACCAATCGGCCACATAACCACGCCCACGACAGGTCGTACAGCGTTTCTTTGTGCGCCCCTGACAATCCGGACAAACTATCCAGCCTCGGCCATTACAGCCGGTGCACAGCGTGCGTCCTGTCCCATTACAGGCGGTACAGGAAAGGGTTTCATCCAATCCACCCAGGTTAAATCGGCTGGTTGGCGCTTTTAAGCCCGTCACCTCAGGCATCTCATAGTCCCAAACCGGGAGCACCGGTTGAGGGTTACCAGCCTGACGCCCGGTATAGGGTTCGGTCTTACTTTCGAAGGCCCGGGTCTCCCAACGGGTCTGCACCGTAATCTCCCAGACCTCATCCTGGGTAGTTGAACCCAGTTCCAGGTAGGTGCCAAGATCACGAGCTACTCGCCAGTTCTCAGTGCTCCAGCGATTAATCAATTGACGAATTCGCTGCTCCTCAATGCTGCTGGCATGCTGAGGGGTTGGGGGCGTCTGAGCCTGCTGCCAGTATTCGCTGGCCTTATCAACGACCCGCTTGATCCGAATCTGGGCTTCGGTCGCTCCCTGAGAAACCGTGCGGCGGATTTCTTCGATCCGTTTATCAAGGTCCTCCTGGTTCATTGGATTTTTCCCCTGATTAAATCGTGTAAATGGATTTGAATTGGGATCTTCGGTGTTTGGGTTTTGCCCCCACTCATCGCTCATGATTAATACTGCCTCCCTGATTACATCTATCTGAACATAAGTCTTTTTTTGTGGATGGTATCTTATATACGCGAGATTCAAGGGAGAGTTGTAATCGCTACATCAAGGGTACGATTTCAGTTTGAGGGCTGCCCGTCACCTCAACATCATCGGTATGGATCAAAAGATCCACTTCGCTCCTGACTCCAAATTCTGGCAAATAGACCCCTGGTTCAATCGAACAGCAGGTATCAGGCAGCAGAAACCGCTCGTCCCGCGTCTCAAAATTGTCGATGTTGGCTCCATTTCCATGCTCAAAGGTGCCGATGTTATGACCGGTTCGATGGACAAAGTAGCGGCCATAGCCAGCCTTCTCGATGACTCCACGCGAGACATCATCAACGCGCCAACCTTCCACACGCCTTCCCGCCGCCAGCTCCGTCCGGACAAAGGCAATCGCGGTATCGCGAGCCCGTTTGACCACGTCAAAAACCTCGAGCTGTTTTTCGGGGATCTCATTGGCGGTTCCGACAAAGGCCATCCAGGTGTAGTCGGCGTAGATAGCATCGGGTTCGGCGACTTTCCCCCAGAAATCAAACAGCACCAGATCCCCAGGCTTAATCGGGCTATAGGTGCTCTCGGTCGGCAAATAGTGCGGATTGCTGGCATTGCTATTGACGGCCACAATCGGCGGCTCTTCTACATCAATACCAGCATCATGCATAAAACGCGCAAAACGCTGTTGCACGGAATACTCATCAAGCGTCAACCCCGCTTTGAGGTCTGCGCGTAGGGCCGCAAACAATCTATCCTTGGCGGCAATCAGCATTGCACCAGCCCGGCGATGGCTCTCAATCTGTTTCTCGGTCAGTTCAGCGACAAAACGTTGTGATATATTCGCGGAACTGACAACCTCAACCCCAAAAGAGCGAATCAGTTCGACCGTTCCGGCATCAACCTTAGCGATGTAGGGAATTGCATTCATTGGAGAGTATTCCATCGCTACCTTCTGCCCCGCTGGCAAGATGTTTTTCAATTCATCATGTAGCTCTCGCCAGGTCTGAAAAATACGTTGCTCTCCCGGAAGCGTGCGTAACACATGTGACTCGACCGCGCTTACCAGGGCAACTGGCATTCCCCGGGCAGGCACAAAATAAAACCAGCGCCGTGTATAAAATGCCTTTGCATTCAGTCCCAATACCTGATAGGCAATCGTGTTGTTCCCTCGAAAATCACAAAACAACCAACCAGCGATACCTTCTTCTTGCAAAGCTTTCTGAATATTTTCCAACTTCATTGTAGATCCTCCATAACTGTCAAAAGATTATGTTCTATTGTATCACCCCCCAATTCTTAAAGATTTTGTAAAATTTGAAACGAATTGCCTCTGAAAACGGTTATTAATAGGTATATCTTTCGACTACTTTGTTATACTAAGCCTGAAGGCTATATCACCAATTTAAACTACAGAGCAGCGTACACACTTTTAATTATAGGCAATTGGGTATTTCCCGTGATAAATAGGTTTTTATGAGCATGAAAGAAGTACATAGTCAAGATATATCTTCTGAGAAGAACGGGGACGTCTCCCTTTCGCCTTCACCAGACGAAGCCAAAATCATGCCTGAGATGAATCTCTCCGCTAAAGAGAGTCAATCCACCGGCGATCAGGAGATATCTAGCTTAGCACCCGCTGATAATTCAATCGATACACCAAAGGAACAGAGCGACGTTCCCACTGTTGCCAATCCTGACGCGCCCAAAAATACAGATACACCTGAGGCGATGAGTGATGAGGAAGATCAGGCCGATGTTCCCACTATCCATATGCCTCGCAGAGCTACAAGCGGAGATACATCTGAGACGGCAGGAAGCGACGATCAGACCGATGTTCCCACCATCCACATGCCTCGCCGTCCTGACAGCGAAAATACCCTTAATACGGCAAATAATGATGAACCCGATGCAGTAGATAGCGACGATCAGACCGATGTTCCCACTATCAACATGCCGCGTCGGCCTGTCACAGAGAATCAAGTTACGAGCCAATCAAATTCACCTGTGAGTTCCGAGTCCTCAAGTTCTGAGGCCCCAGGTTCTGCGTCCCTAGAGGAACCTGAAATAGAGTCCAAAACCCCGGAGGCTGCACCTGTAACACCCGTACAGGATCAAACTACCTCACAGGAAACACCCCTGGCCGATGAGGATGAAGAAAAAACACTGACACCCTTATCTCCCTTAGGAGCTATGTTATTCGCAGCCAGTAAAGAGAGAAAAGCCCTGGCAGCCGAATCAGGAGCGGAAGATCCGAGTCCGAGCCATTCAGAAGCTTCGACAGATCAGATTCCTGCCGTAAGTGAGGTAGTCCCTGAAGTCGAGAATACGCCTACTACGCCTGAAACCCTTGTGAATAGCCTTACTACGCCTGAAACGAACATTAGTGCTACCACAATTCCAAGCAGCGCAGCGGTGGCGGTTGCTGAAGACATATCTACTCAGCATACGCCAACCAAACATCCAATCACTGATAAGTTGCCAACCCTGACGGTAGATCCGCTCACCCTGGCCTCTGGTGCCGTTCAGACGCTGGCTCCGCCGGATGAGGTTGAAACCGCAGCCGAAACAGAGAGCGGCTCTGAACCTCCCAGACCGAAAATAACAAGAAAACTGTCAAACAAGCGAAGATGGCCACTCTGGGCACGTATTGCGCTGGGAGTGCTGGCAGCACTGATCGTTACAGGTGGTGGCGCAACGGCTTATGGTATTTACTATTACGAAAGTAACATTCAACAGCCATTGCAAAAAATTATTCATCCAGTCAGCCGCAGTAAAGACGAGCCAGTGATGGCTCCAACGGTCGATACAAGCAACATCACAGGGCGCCCCTGGAATATCCTGCTGCTTGGCAGTGATAACGACAACAAATACACCTTTCCAGCCGTCCTGACACAAGTCATGATGGTTGTTCGGGTTGACCCCAGCAAAAATCAAGTCACGATGCTTTCGATTCCCCGTGACTCCTGGGTCAATGTCCCCCATATTGGTGGAATGCATAAAATCGACCAGGCCTTCTTCCTGGGAGTCAGCCAGACCGGTAACTTTGACGATGGAGTCAGAACTGCACGCGACACGATTGAACATGATTACGGCATACAGATCGATCGCTACGCCTGGGTTGGCTTATCAGGATTTGCAAAAGTGATTGACACTCTGGGAGGCGTCGATGTTGATGTCACGCACCCGATTGTAGACGACTCTTATCCAGACGATACCGGTAAAGTGAACAAAAATGATCCTTACGCCCTAAAGCGACTCTTGATTGATCCCGGCCCTCAGCACTTAAATGGTCTTCAGGCCCTGGAATATGTGCGTTCACGTCATGCAGATCTTGTTGGAGATATCGGGCGTACCCAACGTCAGCAGCAGGTTCTTGAATCCTTGAAGACAAAGCTGAATGTCGTCAGCGTGCTTCAGAATTTGCCCCAATTGATAAACGACGTAAACGGGAGCGTCTACACCGATCTCAGCCAGTCTGAAATCATCAGTTTCGCCAATTATGGGCGTACAATTATCAACAATCCTATTCAACATGTCACGCTTGGACCCGGTGCGGGCTCCGAGAATTATGGAGATCTCACATCTGTTTTCGATCCCTCCGCTAATTCTGATCAGGATGTTGTGATTCCTCATTGCGAGAATATCCAACCGGTAATCAACCGCATCTTCCAGCTCGGCAAAGCCCAGAGCTGCAAAGTAAATGGATAACCTCCTGCGAGGAGGTCAAATACTATCCATACTGCAAGGAGACGGTCTCCTTGCAGGTCACGAAGGAACAGCCCGTCAGTTCCTCTTTTGGCATCCTCTTGAAGTAAATACCTCTCCAAATACCATTTGCAGAATTTGCTTATTCCTCAAGTGAAACAAACATGCCTGAGCTATGCGTGTACATACAAGGGAGATCCATCATTCATTTTTTGAGAGATATGTTGGTATAGA
>DASSXK010000758.1:0-8282 GCA_035703945.1 Ktedonobacteraceae bacterium
CCTCTATTATCTGGGAGAGTGACGGGTTCCATCTACGCGAGGCGCTGGAACGCCTGCCTGTTCAGGAAGAAGCTCAGCAGGCAGAAATCCGGCTGGGACAGGATGTCCTGGATAAGCAGGTTATCGACATTCTGCGCAAAAAAGCTGTCAGGGTGAACGATGTGTGCTTTGGGGATGATTGGTCCCTGCAAGGTATTGATAGCAGTCCGCTTGGACTTGTACGCCGCCTGGCTCCTTCCTGGCTCCTTGGTGCCAACAGCAGACGCGCCCCCACAAATTTGATTCCCTGGAACCAGATCGAGCTGATTGGCTCGCAGCGGCCAGAAGATTTTATCGAAGAGGAGCTGGGAAGCCTGCCTGTGGTGCAACGTACGACAAGTGGACATCTCACGGAGCTGCACCCGGCTGACATCGCTGATATTGTTCATCAATTGACACCCGGACAAGGGGCACGCCTGATTGAAAGGCTTGATGATGAGATGGCAGCCGATACCCTGGAAGAGATTGATACGGAGCGCCAGACACAGATTCTGGAGAAGCTCACTCCCCAGCGCGCGGCCGAAATCCTCAATGAGATGGCCCCTGACGAGACCGCTGACCTGCTGGGTCGTCTCCCCGATGAACAGGCCCAGGAACTGCTTGGCTTGATGGCACCTGAAGAGTCCGAAGATGTCCAGGATCTTCTGGAGTACGCCGAGAAATCTGCTGGTGGATTGATGACCACCGATTTTGTGGCGCTCAATCAGAATCGGACCGTAGCCGAGGCCCTGGATGCAATTAAAGCGACCTTGCGTGAGAACGGTGTCGAAACCTGTTACGTCTACTGCGTCCCCGACGAGACGCAGGACGATTGTAGCTTGTTGGGTGTGGTGTCTCTATGGGACCTGCTTAATGCCGAACCGGAGGTGGAGCTAGGAACACTGATGGAGACGGATATGGTGACAGTTGAGCCGAGCCTGGACCCACATGCCGTGGCCGAAGTAATCGCAAAGTATAATCTACTGGCCGTACCGGTGGTGGATGCCGATGGCATTCTGCAAGGGATCGTGACGGTGGATGATGCTCTGGATGTGCTGTTGCCTGCTCAACGTCGACGTAAGCTTAATCGTATGTATTAAGTATTCCAGCTCTAGCTTGAGGCATAAAACATGAGAACCCGGTGGTATACTGCCACCGGGTTTTTCTGCTTTTCTCAATTGAAAAAAACTTTCTACGTATTAAGGTCTCTAAGACTGGCTATCACCAGCAGAGAGAGGACAGCGGGCGCGAGCAATGAATAGCTTGCGCATCAGACGGGATATTCCTGGCTCCAGGCGCGGAAGAGGGCGCTAATTGAGCGTCCTTCATGCAGACGCATGATGGTTTCCGAGAGCAAGGGAGCAACTGAGATCAGTTGCATTTTGTGACGTAAGGCCTCGGTATGGACCGGGATCGTATCGGTTGTCAGGATACGTGTAATCTCAGGTATGCCCAGACGTTCTTCGGCATTCCCGGTCAGAACACCATGGGTGGCGACAACACTGATATCAGGGAGAGCATTGGCCTCCAACAGGGCGCGAGTACAGGTTTGAATCGTTCCCCCGGTAGAGATAATATCATCGATAATAATCGGGCGTTTATTTTCCACAGAGCCAACGATTGCGCCAACCTCCACACTTTGACCGTGCTCACCGATTCTGCGTTTGTGCATGACGACCAACGGCAGGTCAAGCAAGTTGGCGTACATATCAGCAACCTTAACACGGCCAGTATCGGGTGTTACAATCACGCTTTCACTGAGATCAACATTGGCGCGCAAATAATTTGCGAGCAAAGGAATCGCGGTGAGATGTACCATACCAATATCGAAAAATCCCTGAATAGCGGGCGAGTGAAGGTCAATCGAGACCACACGATCGGCACCAGCCGTCGTTAAAAGATTCGCCACCAACTTGGCGGTAATCGGTTCGCGGCCAGTCGATTTTTTTTCCTGGCGAGCATATCCATAATAAGGGATGATAGCCGTGATACGTTGGGCGGATGCTCGCCTGAAGGCATCAATCATTATCAACAGTTCCATCAAATGTTCATTGACGGGATTGCAGGTAGATTGAACAATATAAATATCTCGCCCGCGAACACTTTCCTGAATTTGGACATGACTCTCACCATCCAAAAAACGATGCAAGTCTCGCCTTCCCAGTGGGCGACCCAGACGATCGGCGACTGCTTTTGCCAGATCGGGCGAAGCCGATCCACTGTAGATATCCACATCCAGCTCCACTGCTTGTTCACTATTCAACGCTGCCCCTGCGGTTTCTGTCATGATCCCTCTTCCTTTTGTTCCCTTTTTGCCCCACTGAGATATTATGTCTATAGAGGGGCTATATTTGTATTTTAACATCTCAAACATCCAGGCACAAATACAAATGGCGTTTTAAGGCACTTGAATTCGGGAAGTGGGTAGCGTATAGGGGAATTTGGAGAGAGATCGGGTCAAAAAGATAGCAAGAATCCCGCTTGCTGAGACTGAATGGGGAGCGGAAACATTACTTCTATAAGCGCGTTTCCGCAAATCTCTCAGTAGGAGCAAGCGGGATTCCTGTTAACGTCTGAAAACCAGAGGCTCTCAGTTACAAACAAACCGTGTTAGAGCATTGGCCGAATAGATTTGATGTAGTATGTGGTGACGCCGCCGGGGGTTGAAACCTCCACCTCATCGCCTTCTTTATGGCCCATTAAAGCCTTGCCGACCGGAGACTGGTCCGAAATCAAGCCAGCTTTAGGCTCTGCTTCAAATGTTTCCACCAGTTTAAAGACGCGGGAAGCGCCGCTGCTGGTTTCGACATCGACCTGCATACCGATGCGGACGGTTGGTGGTCCATCCACTCCTCTGTGCATATCGGGCGTCATAATTTCAGCAGCAGACAACAGGCGATCCAATTCAAGGATCTCGCCTTCAAGTTTAGCCTGGTCATTTTTGGCGTCCTCGTATGCGCTGCTCTCGCTAATATCGCCGGCCTCTTTGGCGTCGTGAATATAGTCGGCGATCTCTTTACGCTTCACGTCACGCAAATAGGTCAGGCGTTCTTGCTTCTTTGCGAAGCCTTCCGGTGTTAAATGATAGATCTTGCGCTCTGATTTAGCGTCATTCTGTCCACCAATACTCATAATCAAAATTCCTCCCTGGTAATGAGGCTCTCGACCTGTGGCCGGCCTCGTGCAGTAATCCATTGTAACCTGTGTGCCCATCCACTGAACACTCGGCCTTCCCCGCCTTGACCCTTGTCTTTAACTATTCTTTCCTGACCATTTGAAGCGGTATTAAGAGCGAACGATGCTTGCCACTACCTGTCAGTTAGTGATGTGTACTTCCTGGGGAAACTGATGGATTCAGAGCTATTGCTGGAAGCAATCCTTCCTAAAAAAGAAAGTCCTGCTGGTGCCGATCTGCATGAGGCTGGGTTTCAAGGCGCATCGGTAGGTACAACGATACGCGGGTAAGCAATACACACATGAACGAGATTATACGTTGTGATTCATATAACGTCAAGCTCTCAAGCCTATCAAATTTAAATTGGTTACTTCGGCTTAAAAAATTGACGTTTTTTGCGTTTGCAGCTCCTTCGCTGGAAGAGAGGAAAATCCCCTCCCTCTGGGGAAAGGACCTCTATTTCAGGCCTGTTTACCCATGCGAATTTGCTTTGTATCGCAAACGGAACAGAAACCCTGGGTCGCGGGACGTCCATTTTTTAGTCGCACCTTCCGGGCGTCCTTCATCAGGGTTTTCTTTTTGCATTTCAAACAGTACGCTTCAACCCCACTCAAAGTTGCAGCTATTTCTGGCTGAATGTCTTCAACGGCAGGGAGTGAAGCTGGCGGCTCCTTGTCTTCAGGCATATCGACAAGCGTTTGAGGCAATGTTGATAGCGGCTCTGCCAGAGAAGCGGTCTGCTCTTCTTTATATGACGTCTCGACCTGTTCCTGTGGATGGGTTGACATCGTATGATTGTTAATCGGCTTCTGGGCTGCATCCTTTATAGGAACAGGGGGAGCAGCTTTGAGATCTTCTGTTTGTCCCAACATGGGTACGCTGCTCGTCTGTTTACTGGCGGCGAGCTGTTTTTCCCAATTCAGGATCGCTTCAACGACTTTCTCGGGTTTGACAAGATGAATTTGTGGTCCAACTCGCGAAATAATTCGGATGGAAGTACTGGCTGCCTGGGGTGTTAACACGTTGTCATTGCCGATAATCAAGAGTGGTTGTTGTTGGAGGCCGTTAATGGTATCTGTACCCCGGAGTTTACCCGCCATCAGAGCCAGAGGAGCGTGTTCCGCTTCAAGCTGATGGGCTGCCGCATAGCGATACTTTAGATCTTCTTTGCTAAGCTGATTCGCACCGCTACCCTCCTGAAAGCGCAAGAGCTGCCCGAGCAATGGCCGTGAGCTGAGTAAGGCGTAGAACAAGGAGCCGAATAAGGGACTGAGCAGCAGTGGACGCAAACGCGATTGGGCAAGTTCCTGATTTGCTGGAGGCGAAATAAAGATCAGGCGACTACACTGTTGAGGAGTTCTGGCTGCTGCTGCCTGAGCATAGAGACAACTGAGACCGCTGGCAAGTAGGGGTGCAGGCTGTTTAACGACATCACTGAGAAAGTCGCACAGAAGCCCGGCATAGATATTTGCAGAATAGGCAATATTGGGGTGGTCGGAAAGTCCAAATCCAAGGAGATCGAGGGTATAGATTCGATGGTGGCGGGCCAGTAGCGGTATGATGTGACGCATCTCGTAACTGGAAGCTCCTATGCCGGGAGCATGTATTAGTACTAGCGGTGATGCATTTTCAGGTCCCAGAATCGTATAGAAAATATGACCATGTTTCCATCGGAAGATACGTTGCTCACCTGGAAGGATGCTATCCAGCGGTTGAGGTGTATCTAATAACTGTTTAAAAGCGACCAGGGCCGCGATAATCAAGCTTCCCAACGTGACGATGCCGAACAGTTTCAGCCCGCGAATGAGAAGACGTGCGAATTGATGCATATTCTTCCTCCTCACCGGCTTTAGTATAGCATGGTTATGCTAGATTGTGGGCTATCTAGTTTTACGAACATGTATGTCTATCAAAGCAGAAGTTAGGAAGAGTTCTAACCCTAAAAAAGAATCTGTAAAGAGCGGCCATCGCAATCATAGTGGAGTACGAAGCGTTTTCACTGTTTAATCCGTATTTATGAGAAAAGTAGTCATACTTTCGTTCTCAACAAAACAGTATTTTTCTGCTTCTTGCTCTGCTTTTATGTGTGTGGATGCTTTTTGCTGGTTGCAAGATAGATGCAAAGAAGAAAACTCAAGAAATGCCGGTGTCATCCGCTCTAAATTTGTAGGGTCTCTATTCAGTTATTGTCGTGGGACAATATTTCGGGTACATTATGCGAATTATCCAACAGGTAGAAGAAATAACCGAAACGGCGCGAGGCTGGCTTTCAGGTGGCACAGTAGGGTTTGTGCCAACGATGGGTCGCTTGCATGAAGGATCGTTATCGCTGATTCGGGCCGCATGTCAAGAATGTGAAATAAGCGTTGTTAGTATCTTTGCCAACCCTAAACAATTGGGATCGAATCAAGACTGGAGCCTGACGCCACTCTTTTTAGAAGAGGATCTTGAGCAATTACGGGCAGCAGGGGTTGATGTTGTCTTTATTCCGCGCGAGGAAGATATTTATCCTCCTTATTTTTCTACTTATGTGATCCCTTCGGGACCCCTTGCGGAGCGATTCGAAGGGGCAATTTCACCGGAACATTTTCGCGGAGTTGCAACAAGTATTACAAAACTGCTTTTGTTGATTCGCCCTGATCTGGTATATTTTGGACAGAAAGATGCCCAGCAGGTAGCAATTATTCGGCAGCTTATACGTGATTTTCATATAGATGTAAGTCTGCGTGTACTGGCAACCGTGCGCGATAGCGAAGGGCGGCCTTTAAGTGGCCGTAATTCAAGACTCTCGCCAGCGGAGCAGCGGGCAGCGCTATTGGTGTATCAGTCGTTGCTGGCCGGGAAAGTGTTGATTGAGCAACACGAGTATCGGTCAGCAGTAATAGAGCAGGCGATAACCGATGTAGTGGCGACCGAACCTCTTATTTCCCTGGAATATGTGGCAATCTGCGATCCAGAAACCTTTCAGGAGCTGCCTGAGGTACGGCCAGGTGCCTTACTGGCGATTGCCGCCCAGGTTGGAACTATACGCCTGATAGATAATATATTGTTACGTGATGATGGTACATGGCAGATTTAGTCGTGCCTGCTTATTTCTTGAATTGACAACCTCAGTTCTTCTTCGGAAGAACCGGGTAGCAGGAAAAAGCCAGCCGGGAGATGGGAACCGTCACTCTCTATTTTTAGTTGGGTTCAGGCTCCCTCTTGTGCTCTTAAGGGTCGAATCAGGCTCCCTCCTGGTTGATTGCAATCAGTGTTCCAGTTTGAGCAGACTCCTTGCTGGCGATAGTGCCAATTAAGGCTTGAGGAGTGAAGGTCAGGGAGCTATAAGTAACGAAGACATGAACCTCGCTTCCACCGAGCCGAATCGCTGTACCCTCAGCCAGCAACTGTAGGCGTTTGGCTACGACCGAAGCTCCGTCCTGATCAGCTCGAATGACAGCCGTTATAATGCCAGAGCCATTGATTGCAATACGGTCTTCTTTGCGTAAACTCCCACGCAAGATAGGGAGCAGCTTGCGGGTCGCCTCTGTGGCCTTGCGATCTTCGCGCTCATGATAGATATCAAGTTTTTCTGCTCCCTCAATCATCAAGCGAAAGACAATCACACTTTGTGTATTGCAGATACGTCGCAACTTGTGCTGCCCCGCTTCTAAATTCTTTGTCGAGTCCACCATCTGCCAGATGTAATGTTCGCGTTTGCGTCGGTAATCGTAATGGCCCTGAAGGCGAGCGTAAAACTCAAGCGAAACTGCCCCAGCGGTCCAGCAGATCTGACGCGGACTGCTGAGTGTGAAATCCCGATTGCTGAGAAGCTGCTGAGCGATTGGGCTGATCTTCATTGTCGACGCTTCATATTTCTGCTGCGATTTGACCTTTAGATGTCCGGCATAGATCCGTCGCCGCTGCTTCAAGAAATCGTTGACCGTCAGCGGACCTTTGTTGTAGACCACGCAGCCTGGCTCGTATACCAGTTCATACCCAAGCTGGGAAATTAAAGCCTGGATGGATATTTCGTCCACGGCACTATTGGTGGGAATACCTGAAATAACATTGCGAAAAGCAATGACTTCACCGAGTTTAGGCGATTCACGTGCCATCGAATCATGCAGACGCCAGAGCAGATGGACCGCGTGTCCCATAAAAGTATCTGGATCATTGACCGGAATGGGGCGGCCGCCTACCATTCCTATCTTTGGATTTTTGAATGGCGCGCAGAGGTTTTCAAGCGCACCCTCTTCGGGGATCACATCGGCTCCAATTAAGACCACCACCGGGCTTTCAGCCTGTTTTAGAAACAGATTGATTGCGGAGGCCTTTCCTTCGCGCTTTTTCTGGATGTAAAGCTGGACGCGTGGCTCTCGTTCGCAAATCTCCTCCACGATTGGGACTGTTCGATCTGTGCAACCGCTGGCAACGACGATCACTGCATCTATCTGGATTGACGGACCCCGCTGCTCCAGTATTGCTTCGATCGTGTGCGCAATGTTGGCTTCTTCGTTATAAGCCATAATACCGATGCTGCACTCCACATATTCCCGACCACGTAGCTCCTCAGGCGGCTCATTTATATTTTGCGCATGTAGCGTTTTCGTTGCCATCAAGGGTAACTCCTTAATTAATATTCTCCAGAGCTATTATTAAGTGATCACCCTTTTTCTACAAGTTCTCTTCGTATCATCAAATGTTACCTTTCGTATCTTTATATTTGAGTGTTGCAGGTTCTGTAGAAAGGCTCATCTATCGGGGCAGCTTTGGGGCCTGTTCAGCAGGTTGGTTGCTTTGATAGGCGGCCTGGTTGTCAGGATTGACCTGGGAGAGATCGGGTGATTATACTTCTCACGGGAGTCGTTTCTATGAAGTAGAAGTTGGTGAGGTGGTTATGCGTGTGCAAGAACATCTGACGCTTTCACTGGCGGCAACGGTGGTGGCGTTTCCGTGGCTAAAAAAAGCGTTTTGGGTCCCGCTTTTAGCGAGTGTTTTGATTGATGTTGATCATTATCTCTGGCACGCAGTCACATATCGGACGCTAAGTTTGAGAGCGGCTGTGCGCTATTTTGGGCAGGCTGACCCGCCCCAGTTGCTACAG
>DASSXK010000059.1:0-17740 GCA_035703945.1 Ktedonobacteraceae bacterium
GCTGTTCTGAATATTCGTTAGAGAGGTCTTGACGACGTTATAGACATTCTGCTGCCTGTTTTCAGGACTGGCTCTGAACTGCTCCAACTCAAGGATTAAAAGCCCATCCATTCTATGAATAATGCCATCGAAGACGTGCTGTTCATTGGGCGACTTCAGTGTGAAGATAAAAAGCGGATTGGCATCGAGGCTCTGGTTGCGAATATTTTCCCGCACCGCCGCGAGTTGGGAGGGTCCCAGTAGCTTCTCCAGAGGCTGATTCAGCAGCTCTTCTGCCGGAACGCCGAGAAGCTCAAAAATATTATCGCTGACCTGGAGGATCGTCAGATCTGGTTCTTTGATTGCCAGCAAAATCCCATGAGGTTGGATTCGACCTGGAATATGAATTGGTTCTTGAGCACAGTTGCTTAAATCAACCGCTATACCATGACCGATTAGACTAAATTCGCGTTCTTCCATCGATTGGCATTCTCCTGCATTCCTCAAAAGAGAGGTGGCCATCACCCTGGCTTCTATCGTGAAGTTCCTGCCTGCGATAGAGATGCAGGCAAGAATCAGTTGTTTCTTTGTATATAAATACTATGAAAATATGATGTAATATGGTTGAGTTAATAGTACTGCTTGTCTCTCATAATATCGCTATGATAATTGATTGTCAAATGCTTTAGAGGCTGTTTGATGGTCAAATTTACTGATTTTATCAAGGATAGCTAAAAGCAGGATTTTTGGTTTTGTGCAGGATGGTTGATTGTGCGCTAAAATATTAATAGTTTTACGTGTGCAATAAGTGAGATTTGGTTTCCGTTAGACGGAGATGGGCAAACTTTATATAGTATCTGAAGAAAGAAATGCAGGTATTGTGATGGATACCAAGAATGCCAGCAGGGCTAATGTTGTCCAGTCCGAGCGTGTAGATGCCAGCAAGCAGGCCATGACCCGGCCGCGTGTGGTAATCGTAGGCAGTGGTTTTGGTGGATTGGAGGCCGCCCGAGCTTTTAAAAATATTCCTGTGCAGTTGACGGTGATTGACCGCCGCAATCATCATCTTTTTCAGCCGTTGCTGTACCAGGTTGCGACGGCTGGTCTTTCGCCTGCCGATATCTCTTCTCCGATTCGTGGAATTCTGCATAAACAATCCGATGTCAATGTCTTGCTGGCGGAAGTCACCGGCGTGGACCGTGAACGCCAGCTTGTTTTGATGGGCGAGCGCTCTTTGTCGTATGACTACCTGATTATCGCGACGGGGGCGCATGAGAACTACTTTGGCCACCCTGAGTGGCGTAAGCTTGCGCCTGGATTGAAGTCGATTGAAGATGCGACCGCGATTCGGCGAGAGCTTCTGCTGGCTTTTGAGGCGGCAGAAATTGAAAGCGACCTGGCGAAACGTCAGGAGTTGTTAACCTTTGTGCTGGTTGGTGCGGGTCCCACGGGCGTTGAGATGGCAGGGGCGATTGCGGAACTGGCACATCGAGCTCTGGCAGCGGATTTCAACACGATCAATCCTCGTTCGGCGCGAATCATTCTGGTCGAGGCCGGACCACAGATTCTGCCGAGTTTTCCTGAGAAGCTCAGTCACAAGGCTCAATCAGAACTAACGCGGCTAGGGGTCGAAGTCTGGACCGGCCAGGCGGTGGAGATGATTGAGGCTGGGGTGGTTACGATTGCTGGTAAGCCGTTGCGTACTCCCAATGTCATCTGGACGGCTGGCGTGGCCGCTTCACCCGCTGGGAAATGGTTGGGGGTAGAGGTGGACCGAGCTGGCCGTGTGCTGGTGCTGGATGATTTGAGTATTCCCGGCTCTTCGAATGTCTTTGTGATTGGAGATACCGCCCATAAGGAGCAGCAGGGAAAACTTCTTCCGGGGGTGGCGCCGGTTGCGATGCAGCAGGGACGCTATGTCGCGGCCTTGATTCGGGAGCGCGTGGTTGGCAAAGATCTGAATTCGCCTTTTAAGTACGTTGATAAGGGGAACCTGGCAACCGTTGGGCGGGCCTTCGGGATCGTTGATATTAAAGGCTTGCAGGTTTATGGCTTCCTGGCCTGGGTCGTTTGGTTGTCGGTGCATATCTTCTACCTGATCGGGTTCCGCAATCGCGTTTTGGTGATGATTCAATGGGCGTGGGCCTATCTGACGTATCAACGCGGGGCGCGTATCATTACGATGAGCCAGCCTCGCGAAGATGGTTAGCGCCATTTCTTTCCAGAGAATGAGGGTGGAGATCACAATCCTATACCTCAAGTGTGTCCTTTATAGGGCGTTTGACCGTGTATATGAGTAATAGGTTGATTTCATGTGAGAGAAGCGAAGCCCTTGCTATTTCTTGAAAGACACTTCGCAACGGCGCTCTCGCACCTACTGAACGCTTTGCAAGCAAGCAGAATTGAAACGCTTCACCGTTGATCGTTTCTGGCACGGTTCGTCCTGGCTTCTTAAGCGCGTTCAGTCAGCGAAGTGAATGGCGAGGGGTATACTATCTACTTGCGTCAATTTTTTTGTTTGAAGCATTCCTGATTCCAACGTAAAAAATATAATTAAATTTTACATATCTTATTGATTTTATTGCTAGTATCAAAGTATTGAGGTGCAGAGTGCAACAGGTTCAAGATACGCTTCCGATTGGGAGCGTGGTACGAGACCGCTATGAAGTTCAAGACTTGCTGGGCAAGGGAGGCTTCGGTGCAGTCTATCTTGTTAAAGACCGGCGTGTGCGGGGTAATCTCTTTGCGCTCAAAGAAGTTATTGATCCTCATAAGAAGGAGCGTGAGCGTTTTCTTTTTGAAGGCGAGGTGCTGAAGCGTCTCGATAATATTGCCTTACCCAGGGTTTATCGTGCCTTTGAAAATGATGCAAGTGGTCGTGCCTATATCCTGATGGATTATATTGAAGGCACGAACCTGGAGATAATACGAAAAAAACAGCCTGATAAACGATTTTCGCTGCCCCAGGTCATAGATATGATGGAAGCGGTTGTCGGAGCGATTGAATATCTGCATCGGCAGTCCCCGCCGATTATTCACCGGGACATCAAGCCTGCGAATATTATTCTTCCGAGCGCTGGTAACGAGACGGTGCTGGTCGATTTTGGAATTGCCAAAGAGTATGATCCCGAGTCGACCACGACGGCAGTACGACGTTACTCGCCAGGTTATGGTGCACCGGAGCAATATAGCACCGGAACAGATTCCCGCACCGATATTTATGGACTGGCTGCGACCATCTACACGCTACTGACAGGTGTTGTACCTGCCGAGGCGCTGTTTCGCATGACTCGGATGGGTTCGAGTGGGATCGATCCGATTGAGCCCATCGATCGACTGGTTCCAGGTTTCTCGCCTGAGGCCGCTGCTGTCATCAACAAAGCAATGTCAATCGGAAGCAAAGATCGCTATCCAAGCGTTCAGGCTTTTTGGGAGGCGCTGAAAGAGGCGGCTCCCAAAGAAGTTGCCGCTCCGATTGTGTTGCCGGCTGATCATCGTAGCGGGCCTGTACCTGTTCCTCCCGCGCCCGCTTTTGTGCCACAAACCGGCGACAGAATAACGACCGGTGGACCAGCGGGTAAGATCCAGTCTACATCCTCGAATAACGGAAATAGACGCAAGTTGATACTTTTGTTGCTTCTGTTTGCCTTGCTTGGATTAGGGGCGAGTGCTTTGTGGGGTGTGCTCTTTTTACCTAAACATGCGCCTACTACAAGCGTTACGCCTCAACATACCGCAACCCCAAGGGCAGCGACCCCTACGCCATTGCCAACGGCCACGCCGCGACCTAAGCCTACACCGGTACCGACGGCTAAGCCAACGACGGCACCACAGGGGGGTGGTTTACCAGCCATTGCCGGTACGCATAATGGGACGATTCATAATACGCCTGCCAATGTAGACACGTGGCTGAAGATGAATGCCAATCAGAATAATGGTTCGATTTCTGGTAATCTTGCCATGGGTCCTGGATTGTTAGGGAGTGGACCATTTAGCGGTAGCGTTGGGCAAGACAAAAGCATTAAATTTACTGATCCGGTTTCGGGATATGCGACGTTGCTTTTTATTGGCAAGATTGCCGGTGATGGAAGCATGAGTGGGTCTTATTGTAGCTTGAATAGTAACAATGTTTGTGACAACAATGCCGGGGGCTATGGTACCTGGAACCTTGGTCCCTTCTCGAATGGCCATTAGGTTTGATGAGAGCTTCAGTAAAAATGTCCAATCAGTGTGGGCGGTTGCTGACTGGAGGTCAAGGTGGTCAGCAGGGCGGCCTGGGTGGCCTTTTCTAAGCGATGCGCATTATCAGGTTTCATGAGGTACCGTTTTCAATAGAACAAAAGCAGCCTGTTTCAGAACGGGCTGCTTTTTAGTGTCTCTGGAAGATGTAACTGGCTTCGTCGTCCTGATTGCTTTGATTTTCCCTTTTCATTGCCCGGCAAAATATGATATAGTTCCGTTAAAGTTCACCCACCTCTACCAGAAAGTTACGATTGCACGTCCTTTTTGTGAAGCTGGAAATAGTTGTCTTGTCTGAGAGCTGTTATGCTTTAAGGCATCAACCATGAGACAGCCGTCTACTTGCAATATACTCTGCTTATTGGACTGGCGCTTTACGGAAAAAAGGGGACTCCATGCGTTTCTGCTTTATTATTGAGGAGCAATACAAAAACGAGCCAATGCCACTTGTAATTGCGGATCAAATTGCACAGTGGGGACATGAAGTTGATCTGCTGGAACCCAATCATCAGGCAACCGATCTATCGAATATGGCTAACCAGGGATATGATGCCTATGTACTGAAAACAATTTCTGGCGGTCCTGGTATGAGCATATTGGAGGCGGCGGAGTCGCTGGGTATTACCACGGTAAATAATTCGCGTGCGATTCGGATGGCTCGGGATAAGGCGGTTTCGATTGCAGTCGCACGGGCGTATGGATTTCCTGTTCCTCAAACGTACTTTGTTGCCCATGAATCACTCCTTTCAAAGCTTCCACCTGAGATCTATCCTTTGGTGATTAAACCCTGCGATGGTAGCTCCTGCCAGGGAATTTATCATCTGGAAAGTCCAGATGATCTGGCGACCATTGATTTTGCTGCCAACGATTATCGCTTTTTGCTGGCTCAGCGCTACGCGGAAAATCCTGGCTTTGATATAAAGCTCTATGTTACTGGAACTGAAGTCTATGCCGTCGTCAAAAAATCACCGCTGCATCCTGACGTTCAGGAAGGGTTGATTCCCGTCAAACCTGAATGGCGGAAGCTGGCGTTAGGAATCGGAAAGGCTTTTGGCCTGGATATCTATGGCATAGATGTTGTTGATACGCCGCAGGGGCCGATTATTCTAGATATCAATGACTTTCCCAGTTTTGGGTTGGTACCTCGCGCTGTCGCTCGCATCTCGGAATATATATTGCATGCCGCAACCAGGGCTGAAAGTCGGCAATTGGCAAAAATCGAGCGTCAGAAACGTCGGGCCAGCAAATTTATTGCCAGCCAGGCAGCGAATCCATCGGCTGCCAATCATGATGATAATTTAATCCATATCCAAAGCTAGCATGTTTGGCGGACCCCTTTAGCACTCATCTTGTTTTTTTGTAAACTGAAGATTCGCAGAAGGAGCCACTCGTGGACATTTGTTTGATTATGGATAATCCGGAGACGCCCCACCATCCGGTTCTGGGGGTTGCCCTGCAAAAGCTCAAAGCCAGGCATTCCGTTCGCCTCTTAGATGTAGTGGGCTTGAAGGATGAGGAGGCCATCGCGCTTGAACAGGGCTTCCCACAATCGGATCTCTACCTCTTGAAGTCGCATGCTCCTCAGGCACTTGCTGTGGCTCATTATCTAGAGCAACATGGGGCGCGAGTGATTAATAGCTGGGCCTCCAGCCTCGCCTGCCAGGACCGAGTCCTGATGGCGGATATGATGAAGCAGGCCGATCTCCCCTGGCCTGCGACAACGCATGTGACGACGCTGGCTCAGCTTTTCGCGGGCCAGGCGCAACAGGCCAACCTGCAATTCCCATTGATTATCAAAAGCCACTACAGCCACCGTGGGGATCTGGTCAGTAAGGTCGATTCGCTTGAGGAGCTACACGACCTGCTACCTGAATGGAGTGAGGAGCCGATCGTGTTCCAGGAATTTGTCCCAGGTGATGGGTGGGATATCAAGTTGTGGGTGATTGGGTCAGAGATTTACGCGGCCCGCAGGCGGACTCCTCTTGAAGCAGATGCTTCTAAAGAAGATATTCCCCTGACAAGTGAGGAGCTTCCGGCGGAATGGGCACGTATTACTCGCACGATTGGAGAAAAATTTCAGCTCTATCTCTATGGCATAGACCTGCTGGAGACCGTGCGTGGTCCGATGATTGTTGATGTCAATGGTTTCCCTGGTTTTCGAGGTGTGCCCCGAGCGGATGAGGCCCTTGTAGAACTTGTAGAGCGTTTTAATCCAGAGGGGAAACAGACCAATGCCTGAAAAAAATACGGCGGGGCTTTCAATTATTGAATTGCCTGAACTGGTGCTCCAGATGTTTGAGCGCGTCCAGCCAGAGGCGATGCCAGCCCAACAGCTTTTCATTCGCTACCTGCGGCGCAAAGCTGAGCGCGGGTTGGCAATCATTTTCTCGACTGAAGCGGCCTCCGTAAGCCAGACCCTCAGCCTGACCCTGGATGAGCAGGCACTTGATGGTCCAAATATTCGTTTCACCCGGCAGCAGGTAGAGCAAGCTCAGATCGAGGTACTTGCTTCAGGTGTGCTTCGTTCTAAAGAGTTGGGGTTGACAATCCAGGCCTTCCCAAATGATGAAGGTTTACCAACCTTGAAGGATTGCTTTAATACCGACCAGGATGGACCGATCTTTGCCTCCTTGCAGCGGGCGGCTCAGCGTCAATTTCATGATCTCAGCTATCATTTGCACCATGTAGAGGTCCAACCTGTGCGTTATAAGCCGGGGAGTCGCTGCGTGATCCGCTATAAGCTCTGGGTTAGTCCGCCCCACGATGATGAGCCGGTCACGGCTCATCACGATCGCCAGTTGAATCTATTTGGAAAAGTCTATGCCAAACCTCAGCAGGCGAGCGATGTTTTTGCAATGACGCATCTCCTTTATGATGAGCAGGCTCAACGGCGCGTAAACAGCCTGCGTATCAATAGCCTTGAAGGGGCGCTGTTGCCTCAACCGCTGGCACTTGTCCCCGAGTGTGGCCTGACATTAACCGAGGCTGTGCAGGCCCCTGCGACGGCCTTGCAGACGGCGATTCTCCGGACAGGCACAGAAGTTTTTCGGCCTGGATTTATGCGCGATCGAGGTGGGGCTATTACCAACCTTGGTGTGCCTGAGGCTTCACTGGGTATGACGGCAACCGCCCTTGCTCGCATCCACACCAGCCATGTCAAGCCAGCCGATCAAACCCCCAGGACGGGAGCGAAAGAGGCCAAACGTGCTCGCGAGCGTGCCAACCTGATTGCGTCTTATTATCCAAAATTATCGGAGCAGGTCTTGAATTGTGTCGAGGATCTGGCGCAGCGATTGCAAGCTCAGACTCCAGAAACATACTTGCCCGCTCATGGTGGTTTCAAGGCCAGTCAGTTGCTTTTCCACTCCAGCAAAGTCTTTGTGGTTGATTTCGATGGCCTTTGCCTGGCTGATCCGGCGCTTGATGTGGGCTACTTTTTGGCTTATCTGCGACCCTCAACTCTCTGGTACCATAAATCGGGGGCACGTGAGTGGTTCGAGGAGGGGGCCAGGATTTTCCTGGATTGTTATCAGCAGGGGATGCTGGCTCGTGGGAATACCCCAGATGTTGTACAGGGTATCCTGAAGCGAACCCACCTCTATGAAGCGGCCCTGATTTTCAAGATTGCCACCCGGCGCGTGAATCGCTTAAATAGTCCTCGCCTGCCTGAATTGACGGCGATGCTGGACGAAATTCAAGGCTGCCTGGAAGCATAGACGAACCAACTGGATTTATACAACGTGTACCTCGAATTCTGGTGAGTAAGCGTCATTTTCTCCCTCAGATGCGTGGACGTGCGATGAGCCTGAATACCCTCTGCATCATGGGCGTACGGTCGCTGAGGGGGGCCGGCTGGAGCATTGATCTGGCTCGATTTAACCGAGAAGGACCGGGTAGCGATTTGCTGAACCCGGTCCTTTTTTGCGCTAGATGCTTGATTTAAATCTGGCTGACGTGTTTGGCATAGGCTTCTTCAAGGTGTTGCTCCTTGACCAGCCCTTCGATCTTTTGATCGAGCAATAAGCGTTCGGCAGATCCTTCTTGATGAGGGTCCAGGTTTTGTGCCTGGAGCCAGGCTTCCAGGGCCTCTGCGTATTTTCCCTGTATGAAATGGAGTTCTCCCTGTCGCCGCAGGATACTGCTCATTTCAACCGGGGTTTGCAAATCTGAAGCGATTACAGCCGCTTCAAGATAATATTTATGGGCGGTTGGGAAGTGGCGCAGGACGCGTGATACATCCCCAAGATTTCTCAGGGCGCGCCCTGAAATCTGCGACGTTTTTAGCTCATGTGCGATTGCCAGGGCACGTTCGGAATATTCGCGCGCGGTCGGATAATCCCCCTCCTTGAAGGCCAGCTCCCCAAGCTGATTCAGTACCAGCGCCATATCGGCCCGATTTCCCAGGCTTTCAAAAATACTGAGGGCTTCATCCAGGTAGACCTGGGCGTTGTCCTGATACTGGAAATACTTCAATTCGCCGCTCATGCGCAGCGCCCAGGCTTCACCGCGTTTGATCCCCTGGCTGCGGAAGATTGCCAGCGCCTCTGAGATGGCACTTTCCGCTTTCGGGAATTGCTCGTACTGGATCAAGATACTGCCGCGTGAAATTTTTGCCCAGGCTGCGCCGGCATGGAGTCCAAGCGCGTTGCAGAGCCGCAAGGCCTCATCGTAGTCTGCCAGCGCTTCGCGGTAGAGGCCCCGAATTTCATAGATATTGCCCCGGCAGAGGAGAGCGGCGGCGTAGCCTTCGTCAATGTAAAGTGTGCGGAAGATCTCCTGAGCCTGATTGAATTCTGTGAGAGCCTCGGCATAGCGGCCATAGCCATAATAAATTTCGCCCTGTACGATCTTCACCCAGGCTTCTCCGGCCTTCTCGCCGCCCTGAATGAAGAGTTTGTGTGCTTCGTTCGCACGCGTCTCTGCAAGTTGAAACTGACCTTCTTCACGCAAGAGAATGGCCAGTTCATAGAGCGCCCAGGCCGCTTCGATATCCTCGTGGGCTGCTTTGTGCAGATCCAGGCTGCGGGTCAGGCAGGCAACCGATTCAGCATGACGGCCCAACAGGCGTGAAAGCGCACCCAGACAGCATTGAATCTGTCCCTCGCCCGTCGTGTCATTCAGACGAAGGGCATGGCCCTCGGCCCGCCTCAACATGGCCAGCAGATCCAGTGTGCGTCCTTTACCGGCCGTTGCCCAGGAGGCTCTGACTGCCAGGCGAACAGCTTTTTGCAGATCCTGCACATCGCCCGCACCTTCCATATGCTCAAAGGCCACAAACCACTCTTCTGGGGAGGGATGTGGAAGGCTGCTATAATATCCCGCTGAGACACGATGCACACGCTGACGTTCCTCTGGTGGCAGATAAGACAGGGCAAAGTTGCGGACCTGAGGATGAATCGTATATAACTGACCATCAAACTGAATGAATGAAGCCTGGACAAGCTCATCGCGGGCGGCAGGCCACTGGAGTGCCAGCTCAGCCGGGATCACAGTTGTTTCTGCCTTCGAGGCTTCAGGATCAGGGATGGTTGCGTTTTCTCCTGTATAGTCCCGTGCCAGACGAACTGCCGCGCGAACTGAGGCCAGAGTTTCCGGAGCCACAAGCGTGACAATCTGCTTGCGACTGAAAGGCAGCTTAAAGGCTGCCAGGTAAGAAAGCAGCAGCCTGGCAATCGGCGAGAGACGCAGATAGGCTACCTCCAGAACGGCCCAGATTCCGGCCAGTGGAGTTTCACTTAATTCATCGCGGACCTCTTCGAGGGAGCGTGTCGCGGCCTCAGGCGCAAACAGCTTTCCGCCGATCTGGCGGGCAGTCCCAAAGATTAATTCTGCCCCCAACGGATAGCCGTCCAGCAAGCGGCAGATATCGCGTAGGATCTCCTGCTGTTCTGGGTGGTCAAGATGAATACGTTGATCCAGTCCACTGGAACTGGCAAGCTCTGAAAATAGTTTGAGCAGGTCCTCATCGGCCATTTTTCCGACATTATATTCGTACCAGCGGCACATGCTGCTTTCTGCAACCGAAATGGTGGCAGGATTGGAACGTGAGGTAACAAGCACAATGATCTGTTCCGGCAACATGCAGAGGAAGCGGAACCAGAGGCTCAGATCCGATTGGCTGGCCTCTTCAAAGGCATCGATAAAGAGCAGGCAAGATAGCTCGCGATTGGCTCGTGAACGCAGGGTGCTCAGGACGGTTCGGGCGCGAATTGCGGGATCAATCGAAGAGATGGTCCGCTCTGAAACATTCATCAGGTGAACAATTTCAGAGAGAGCTTCGTTAAAAGATTTCCCGCCTTGCAGGGTAATGCCGATGACGCCGCCCGGAAATTTCTCACGGTTGCGGCGGACAACTTCAAAGGCCAGGGCACTCTTGCCAATACCAGCCGGACCGGTCAGGGCAAGATGATGCATGCCTGAGCGAAGCTTATAGTGGGGCTGGCTCTCTTGCTTTTGTCCCGTGCCATCAGCTGCGACAGTCAACAGCTCTTCTAACTCACGAATTTCACGTTCGCGCCCGATTAGCGAGCTTGAGGCACCAAGCGAGCCGAGATGCCCCAGAGGGTGCTCTGCTTCCTCCTGGGCGGTATGACCGGCCAGCAGGGCAATTGGTCCCTCTTGTCCCTCAGCCACATGGCGATAGAGGACCGGGATAAACCAGCTCTGGTGGCTTGGCAACATCGCTTGCCTGGCCCGTGAAAGTGCCTCTTCCAGGGTGCGGCCATCGGCAAGCGCCTCGTAGAAATGGAACATAAATGTCGGGCTAAGATCGTCCTGAAGCGAGTAGGGCATTGCCACCACAGCCGGGACCTGCGCCATTAAAAGCGAAACAGCGAGCGAGCCTTCACTGGTAACTCTGCGAGGATGTCCATTGGGTTTATTCTCTGGAGAGACGGCCGCCGTTTCGCAGGCTGAAAAGACAGCCAGGCGAATATCGCTACTGACCAGCAACTCGCTCAGGGTCATCGTATCGATATATTCGTTGTAGCCTTCTTCATCGCAGAAGCAAAGGTAGGTTTGAATTTGCACGCGGCTCAGCGACGTTTTACAGGCCATACACTTGCGTGCTTCTGGCTCATTGAGCGTTTTACAGTTATCTTGTAAACAGAGCCGACCCTGGGCCCCATGTCCATCAAAGTGAATGACATAACAGGGCAGCAAGGTTTCACTGTCGTTTAAGACATTCGCGCCGCCGTAGGAGCTGAGATAGCGAACCAGCTCGCTAAAGGTAGGGGGCTCCAGGCGATCCAGCAATAGTTGACCACTGGTGATCAGCCGTGACAGACCTTTTTCAAGGGCATTATAACTATGCTCTATCTCTAATGGATCATGGTCGCAAGGAGAAGAGCCGATATACAGCATACGCAGTGGTGGATGCACAGGGAGTTCGCAGCCGAGTGGCGCATCAGGCCGCAGAAAAGCCCTGGTCAGAGTAAATACCCCCGAAGCAAGCAGAAAATGTTCTCCGTTATGCAGAAGCTCCCAGGGGTAGCGGGCGAAATCATCGCAGCCTTCCGCGAACGTCATTGTTAAAGCAACCGTACCACGTCGACGTAGAATCCGGCTGATCACATTGCGCAGAACGCCCAGTACGGGAAGATCTGTGGTTGGTCTGGCGTTTTCCTCTGGATCTCCAGGTTCCGCTCCGCCCAGGGCCAGGAAGAGACGAAGTCCAATCTCGCCCAACTCCTGGTTATCGCTCTCCAGCTTGTTCAGTTTTTTTAACAACGAATTTAATTGGCGAGAATTAAAGGGTGGAAGGAAATTTCCTGCGATAGCGTTTCCCGACCAGCTATCACGCGCTTGTACCTCAAAAGTCCCATTTGCACGTTTGCGAAATAAGAGGTTGAATGTCTCTCCCATGTAGCAGCATCTCTCATTTTGTGGTTAGTCAGGATTGTCCGTGATAGATAATCCTGATGCAAGTATAACATAACTCCGCTGTCGCCTGTCGCACATTCTTGCTTTTAAAGACATAACTGCGGATAAAAGTATACCTGCAATTTCACAAAAAAACTATGAGTTACGTCACAAATTGTGCATTCCAGGAATTTTGCCTGGAGAGGATAGCTGTTTTGAGCAGAAGGAAGCCCCGGTAGACCTGTAATTGCAGGTAGATCGGGGCTTCTCAGGTAAATTACTTATACCTGTTTTTCTATTAGATGCCGAACTAAAGGATCGAGAAAAGGATTATTCGCCCCAGAATAGTTCTGTACGTCCAAAGACCACAAGGTCGCCGGGCTTCACGCCGGCCTCTTCCAATGCCTGTGTCACGCCCAATTTACGCAGCGTCACTTGCAGGCGGGCCATGCCTTCTTCGTTTTCGATATCCGTCATATTGACAGCTCGCTCAACCTTACGGCCTCTCACGTAGTAGACGTGTTCTTCGGCTTTCTCGACCGCAAACTGATCATCGGGCAAGGGGCGCAGAACCGTGTTGCCAGCATCATCCATAGGAATGGCCGCGACACGCTCGGCCTCGTCGCGGCGGAGCTCGGTCAGGCGGTGAGAGGCGAGTTGCATCAGCTCCTCGGTGCCCTGGTGTGCGGCGGCTGAAATCGCTACAACCTGGTAGCCAGCCTCTTCGGCCTTGGCCTTAAACCTGGGCCAACGCTCCTGCGCTTCAGGTAGATCGATTTTGTTCATCACCACAATTTGCGGGCGAGAACCCAGATGTTCATCGTACTCGCGCAGCTCCTGGTTGATTGCCGTAAAATCTTCCCAGGGATCGTGCTCGTAGGCAGCTCCATCGACGATGTGAAGCAGCAGGCTCGTGCGCTGCACATGGCGTAAGAATTCGTGACCCAGCCCGACTCCCTGGGCTGCGCCTTCGATCAGACCTGGAATATCCGCCAGCACAAAGCCATATTCATCGCCGCTGGTTGGCTTACCAACAGCGACAACGCCCAGGTTGGGTTCAAGCGTTGTGAAAGGATAGTCGGCGATCTTTGGTTTGGCCGCCGTAACAACTGAAAGAAGCGTTGATTTCCCGGCATTTGGATAGCCGACCAGACCGATATCGGCGATAATGCGCAACTCCATGCGGATGGTGCGCTCTTCTCCCGGCTCGCCACGTTGTGCTTCGCGTGGGGCCTGGTGGGTTGAGGTTGCGAAGTGTGTGTTGCCCAGCCCGCCCCGTCCGCCCCGTGCTACCATTATTTGTTGGCCCGGCTCAACGAGGTCTGCCAGAATTTCATCGGTGGCATCATCGCGAATAATCGTGCCGCAAGGAACCTTCAAGAAGACATCTTCGCCTTTGGCCCCATGCATTTTCTGGCGAATTCCGGCCTCACCGCTGCTGGCTTTAAAATGCTGTCGGAAGCGGTAATCGATTAGTGTGTTTAAATTGGTTGTAGCCTCAAGATAGATGCTTCCACCCCGGCCGCCGTCCCCGCCATCGGGACCGCCCAGGGGAGCAAATTTCTCGCGCCGGAAATGCGATGAGCCGTTTCCACCATCCCCAGCCTTCACGTAAATTTTTGTATGATCAAAAAACATAATGTAATCCTGTAACTGTCGTCTGTATATCTAAGGGAGATCAACTGCCTGGTAGCGCATTGCAGTATAGCATACTGTGGCTATTTTTGATAGTGGTCTTATCAAGAAATGTGACCGTAGGCATACAAATCTTGTCCCTGCTCCATAAAAAACAGAGTCGGCAAGCGGGGTCTATGCTGCCGACTCTGTTTGGGCTAACCGGATTTTTGTCCTGGCTTCTCTCCTGCTTATTCCGGAGGAATTAAAGTGCCATCCTGGCCATTCATGTCCCCTTTATTTTGGATGATCCGTTCGGGCCAGACCTGTTGAGGCTTGGGGATCGCCGGGTGCTGGCCGCTATGTGATGTGACTTTGATCTGCGTCGGCCCCTCGCTCCGTAAAGGAACGGTTGGCTGGCGCCTGGGGCTTTCCTTGACCTCTATGTTTTTCTTTTCGTAGGAGTCGATCATATCTGGATCAATCGTCTCTTCGCTTCGAATCGGCTCGTGCGGATTCGGCAGATCGGCGGGTTGAAGATTGCCTGAGATGATCGGCGGCTGCTTTACAATCTGAGCGCGGCGCATCGGCTGCGTTTCCTGCTTTTCAAGCGCGATGCGATTATCGACCTCTTCCAGCAAGCGGGCTATTTCTGGTCGGAGTGCTCGGTTGCCTTCGGGGATACGCGTCCACTGTGCCAGGGCTGCCGGATAGTACCCGGCCCGATAACAATACAGTCCGAGCATTGAGCGGGCATCGAAGATATTCATTCGTTGCCAGAGGGCGATTTCTTCGGCTGGTGTTTCGATCACACCTTCGCTGGCCTCAATAATTTCAACCAGGTGATAGAGACGAATCCCCACGATGCGATATGGGTAGCCATAATAAAGGGCTAACCGTCGGCGGCGACTGCGCTCAGCCGGATGTTTTCCGACGAAGTAGCGGCGGGTCCAGGAGCCGCTGGACCAGATGATCCAACTCAGAATGACGATCAGAATACGACCCAGGTAGCGTTCCCAGGATTGAGGTGCGAGGCCAACCATCACGCCCAGCGTTGCAAAACAGGCTCCCAGCGCCCAGGCTCCATAGACAAGGCGGCGGCGATCCCAGCCCAGCAGATCGAAATGATGATGCAGCGGGGTTGCCAGGAAAGGCAGGGGGAACTCCGTATGTGGAACACGCTCGTGCGTGCTCGCGAAGCGCAGCAACTGCAAGCGGTTACGGAAGAAACGAGTCATCAGGCGGGCCGAAATCAGCGCGGAGAGTCCCTCCAGCACAAAGGCAGCCCCGATGAGCAGGAGCAAGATCTCCTGGCGCGAAAAGATCGCGATGATTGCCAGCATGCCACCCAGACCAAGTGCTCCGCTATCACCCATATAGATGCGGGCACGACGTTTGGCCGTGCCGCGTCGAGCGGCCCAGGATGAAGGCCAGTTCCAGGGAAGATACCCGAGCACACTGGCAGCACAGATCAGCGAGAGGACTTCCAGAACCAGACCTTTGAAATTCTGATCAATCATCGTTGTCACGACGATTCCAAAGGCCAGGGCGGCACTGAAAACCAGACCACCTGCCAGGCCGTCCAGGCCGTCGCTGAAGTCGACTGAAAGTGACGTCATGCTGGCAATAATACCAGTCATCGTTACCAGGAAGACCAGCCAGAGATACGGAACATCCTTAAACAAGGGACCCAGAATCGGGATTTGTGTGTAGAACGGATAGGGCTCATTGGCATGCGGACTGAGGAAGTAGTAAGCTAAGGCCGCCGCTATCGAAACCCCCAAAACACCGGCTAATTTTGAACGCTCTGCCAGACCAGCTTTGCTAAAGACTTTATGCCAGTCATCAATGAAACCAACAAGGGTGTAGCCAAAAGTGGCGCATAGTGCGATCGTGAGCAATGTCCACTGATCAGTGCTGAAGTGCAACAGATACCCGGCACCAATGCCCGTCAGGATAATGGCCAGCGTCAAAGCAGGCCCACCAACGAGAGGTAGCTCAATGGTCTTGATTTCTCGTCCGCCGGCAGGGAGATCAGAACGATGCGAGCCGGGTTTATATTCTCCACTCCGGAACTTGGGAAACAGCGTTTTTGCTATACCACAGAGTAGCAGGGATGAACCTGCGCACGTGATAAATATTAATAATAACCAAAGTGGAACCATAAATACTCCCAAAGACAATAAGACATACCCTGCGTTTCACTTATAGAAACGTGGTATTTCTCTTCATAGTAACGTGTACAGATGTTGTACTATCCGACATGTGTTTTTTCTCGCGTTTCTATGACGGGAACACCTGTGGGATAACGTTTCAATTCGATGTTATTGTACAGTTTTTAGACTGTGAATCAGTTCTCGTGCAACCCGTCGATCATCCCAGGGGAGCTTCTCGCGCCCGATGATGATGCTTTGCTCATGACCTTTACCGGCCAGCAAAACCGTATCTCCTGCCTTTGCTCTATGAAAGGCAGCCGCAATGGCTTCAGTTCGGTCTACAATGCATAAGAAATCTTGTCCGGCCTGTTTCCCTTCAGCCTCTGTTCCCTCGGCGATCGCGCGTAAAATCTTTTCGCGATCTTCATCGCGAGGATCTTCATCTGTAATAATGCTGAAGTCCGCCAATTTTGCTGCGACGCGTCCCATAACTGGTCGTTTTAGTTCATCCCGCTCGCCAGCGGAACCAAAAACGACGATCAGTTTTCCTTTGGTTAAAGGCCGGAGTGTCGCCAGGACCTTTTCCAGGCTATCGGGTGTATGGGCATAATCAACGATAACCGTAAAATCCTGGCCCTCGTCAATTTTTTCCATCCGCCCAGAGACTCCGGAGACGCTTGCCAGGCCCTGCGCGATGATTTTCGGAGGGATACCCTGACTGTACGCTGTTGCAATTGCCGCCAGACAGTTACTTACATTAAAACGTCCGACGAGGCGTGTATGGATCTCTATTTCGCCATCGGGAAGAATTGCTCGAAATTGTGTATGGGATGGCAGGAGCTGTAGATCTGCTGTATAAATATCTGCTGGCCCATCAATGGAATAGTCCAGCACTGGCGCTTGTGAAGCTGATTTCAGCAGATCGTAGCTGGAATCGTCGCGGTTGAGAATCGCGAAAGGCTTCGCTCCCAGACCTTTATCGCGCCCAGGATCTAACATCTCAAACAGGCGAGCTTTGGCGCGGCGATAGTTTTCAAGCGTCTTGTGAAAATCGAGGTGCTCGCTGGTGATATTTGTGATGACTGCAACATCAAACAGGCAGCCACGGACGCGCTCAAGCATCAGACCATGAGAGGTAGATTCGACAACGGCGTGTGTGACCCCTTCATCTAACATCTGGCGCAGAAATTTTTGAATCTCCAGGGATTCCAGGGTGCTCTGACGACTGGTATTTTCCCATTCTCGCCCGCTGACTTTGAAGTTGGCGGTTGTCATCAGCCCAGTTTTCACGCCAGCCTGCTCAAAAATAGTGCTGATAAGGTTGCTGGTCGTTGTTTTTCCATCTGTTCCGGTAACGCCGATCATACAGAGCTGCCGGGCCGGATAATCATAGAAGGCGCTTGCCAGGTCAGCCAGTGCTGTGCGGACATTTGCGACTTCTATAAAAGGTAAAGGCAGAGCCACAGATGATTCTAATGGCTCTCCCAAAGCGATAACAGCTCCTTGCCTGGCGGCGGCGTCCATGTAGAGGCGGCCATCTGTATGGGTGCCAGCTACCGCGATAAAGAGACTGCCAGGTTCGACCAGGCGTGAATCATAGGCCAGATGTTGTATGTCAGTGGTCTCACTGTAGGTCTCTTGCCCGTTAGCGGGTTGAATAACTCGCCAGGGTTGATCCAGAGAGGCCAGAAGTGTCTTCAGTTGCATAATAACCCCGCTTGGGTAGTTTGATAAAGATCCTTTAGTAATAGATAGTGCGCGTGCGATGATACGGGCGCATTTCGACGGCGTCTTGTCCGCGATGCCATAATCGTTCATCGATCTGTGACGCTGTTACGGAACAGTTGCGATCTGCCAGACCACGGCGTAGCAGTTCACAGGCCCAAATAGTC
>DASSXK010000124.1:0-3284 GCA_035703945.1 Ktedonobacteraceae bacterium
TAATTGAGAAGGATGCGCTTGCTCAGGTGGTACGTAACGCCCAGCAAGGGGATCACGCTGCCTTTGTATCGTTGTATCGACGCTATAAAGCGCTCGTCTGGCAGCGCCTCACATATTTTGTGAACGAGCAAGAGGCCGTACAGGACCTCTTCCAGGAAACATTTTTACGAGCCTGGCAGAAGCTGCCAGAGCTTAAAACTGACGTGCCGTTTGAAAGCTGGCTCAAACGAATCGCCGCCAATCTTGCGATCGATTATTTGCGCCATGAGAAGCAGGTGCGCTTCGTTTCACTCGTCGAAGACGAGGGAGAGGGTGGAACGTTATCCAGCCTTCGAAATCCAGGGGGGATAGAGGCCGAAATTGATTTGCGGGAAGGCATCCGTCTGGCTTTGCTGGCGATGTCACCTCAAAATCGGGCCTGTGTGCTTCTCCAGGATCAACAGGGATTTTCACAGCGTGAAATCGCCCAATTGTTGCAGATCACCGAAAAAAGCGTAAGTGCCTACGTCAGTCGGGGACGCGAGCAGCTTCGTCAGGCCTATCTTCGAAGCGGTGTTGAACCGCGATAAACCTGGAAAGGAAAGCTTTATGAATACTCAGAATAACGCAGCTTGTACCGAATGGTCTGAACAACTTGCCGCGCTTCATCCCGACGATCTATCGTCTGCTGAACGGGCCGCCAGGGAAGCGCATATCGCTTCCTGTAATACCTGCTCTACCGTCAGAAGGCAGTATGCTGAGATCGCGGAATTGGTCCGCACGCTGCCGACCGAAACTATTCCAGAAGAGCTACCTGCACGACTGGTCGCCAAATGGGATGAGGAAGAGAAACAGCCGCAGAGCGGTCACTTCTCCAGGCCGCAGATTCTTTCAACCACCTCAAAAAGGCGTAGGCGTGGTCGTTTTGTCGCGGTGCTGATTGCAGCCGCCCTGGTTGTGGTGGCTGTGCTGGGATCTTTTCTCGTTCATCGGGGAAGTGAGTCGACTGGTGGCCAGCCTGGTCAAATAAACTCAGGCCCCTCAGGTAGTTTGGGTTCATGGCACAACAGTGGAGTTGCTATGGTCCCTGGGCGCTTTTTTTCTATCCACGGGTCGGTTATCTATATGCCTGAAGAGAATGGGAGCGGGTTGCTGGCGCTAGATAAAAATACCGGTGCCCTGATTCGCCGCTACAAAATAGGCGATGGGAAAGTTTTAAATTCACCGGTCATCGCCGGAGACATACTATATGACGTTGATCTTGAGACGAGCACGCTCTATGCCGTCCGTATTCAGGATGGTTCCGCTGTCTGGCATAAGACGTTTGGCAATCACCTGGGACTCTCTGTCTCATTCGCAGATGGGATTGTCTACGTTATCACATCTGCTATCGATCACCAGATATATGCCTTGCAACCAGGCAATGGACATGTTCTCTGGCACTATCAGACACGTGGCACCAATTCAGAGATAGATCATGTTATTGCTGCCAATGGCATTGCGTATATTAGTTCAAACGATGGAAACGTGCAGCATCTTTATGCCCTCAATACCACAAACGGTAGAGTCCTCTGGACACATCAGTTCAGTAAGATAAATGCTCCGGACCTGCTTACGTATAACGGGGTGCTCTATGTCACCTCTGGAAACACCCTTCTTGCTCTGCAAGCCGAGAGTGGTGCGACCCTCTGGACCTATCGCGTTGATAATGCCAGCATCCTGACAGCATCAACCGTTGTTGGCAACATTCTCTATATGTCTGGAAATAATGGATATATCTACGCCCTGCATATCGAAGATGGCACGCTTCTGTGGAGAATTAAAGTCGCGAACAATACCTTCCCGTCCCCTCCACTTTTTCTCTCGAACGGTCTGCTGCTTGTTGAAAGCGCTGCTCCAACAGGAGGTAGTACTATCTTTGCGCTGAATGCCGAGAATGGGCAGATCAAATGGCAGAAAAACTATAACTCTAACGGTATACCGACCGTGAATGTTGATAATGGGATTATTTACATATCCTTGATGACTCTACCCAGTGAGAAGCTAGAGGCTTTACGAGCAGAGGATGGAAGCATTATCTGGAGTAAAAGCTTGAACGGTTTGTAGGGAGTTCATCCCGTCTACAAATAGGCCAGGCTGCGTTGCTCCAGCCGAGCAGGCTTTGTATCCAACCTGACAGAACTCCTGACCTCGCGTAGCAACCGTGCGATATTCCCACCTGTTATTAGTGCTTCCTCGGCTGCTGGCAATCCCAGCAGCTTTACTTTTTGCAGCTCAAGTGCGGGATGAAGCAGAGGACCATCGGAGCCGAAGATGATCTTTTGTGGACCGGCGCGTTTCACCGCCTGAACCAGACATTCCCAGTAGCGTACACCGCTGGTATCGGCATAGACATTCGGGAAACGGCGTAACTGATCAACCAGATGGGTGTGGACCATCCAATCGTCTTTAAAGCCGCCCAGGTGAGGGATAATGAAGTTGAGGTCGGGATACTGCCAGGCCAACATTTCGACGGCAGAAAGGCGCCCCACCACATCCACCAGCAGCGGCAGACGATAAAGACGGGCCGCCTCACAGACCTCGCGGCCGGGGAAGGCGTCGAAGCCATGAATTTTCAGGCCGCGAAAGCCGTAGTCTTCGACGGCAAGTCGGATCATGCTGCCGACGCGGCCAGCATCACGGACAGGATGAATGGCGGCGAAACCGATGAGCTCACCTGGATAGCTGCGGACGATGCGGGCCAGGCGAGCGTTAGCTGCGGCATAATCGCTGTTGAAGACTGGAAAGACGATGGTTTTGCTGATACCGGCCTGCCGTGCGCGTCTGAGGTGAGGTTCAAGCGGGGCGTCTGTATCCCAGGGACCGCGAAAGCCGTCACCCTTTCCCGCGTGGCAATGACAATCTATAATCATCGTTGAAACTCCTTGAGAACCTGCATGATTGTCTCAACGCCGCGAAAGAAGTTGAAGAGATTAAGCTTTTCATTGGGGGCATGAATATCGTCGTCAGGTAGCCCAAAGCCAAGCAGGATGATGGGGATTGCAAAACGCTGCTGCAAGTGAGAGACCAGCGAGATGGTACCGCCGCTACGCGTAAAGGCTGGCGGAACGCCCCAGGTTTTGTAGATTGCGCGGGTCGCCGCTGTTAGCAGTAGATGGTGACGAGCAATGATCACTGGCGAAGAATCTCCAGTGATTTTCAATTTCGCGTCTACCGTTGCCGGGGTGACTGTTGCGATATGCCGACGCAGGAGCTGCGCAATCTCCCTCGGCTCCTGTGCTGGTACCAGGCGAAAACTGAGCTGT
>DASSXK010000396.1:0-4625 GCA_035703945.1 Ktedonobacteraceae bacterium
TTATTGGGATCAGTGTGAATTATGGAACAATGAAGCGGCGTGGTTTCTCTCCCTATGGACCCTCGAAGGCGGCGTTTGAATCTGCTTCGGCTATCTGGGCACAGGATCTCAGCGATGCCCAGATTCGCGTCAATCTTCTGCTCCCCGGCGGTGCGACCGACACGGGAATGGTTCCTCCAGAGACGCCAGAGCATGTACGGTCGCATTTTTTGCCACCCGAGATTGTGCAGGCCCCGGCCGTTTTCCTCGCTTCGGACGAGTCGCAAGCACTCACCGGACGTCGCCTGATTGCGAATGAGTGGAGTCCCGAGCATCCAGACGGAAAGGCGATTTTGGAGGGGATTGAATAGTTACCTCTGACACGGCTTCTGACTGGCTTCCATCGTCAGTATAAGAGGTGCTAACGGAACCCCACCTTGTGCTAGAATCGCTGGATATTTGTGTGTATAGGCGCTGATTGCCACGTGCTCACTTCTTTGAAGATTGCAGAGGCAAGCAGGGAACTGCGTGTGGCAATCTCTTTTGGAGGAGAGAGGTTTTCCTGTTCGAGCCACCAGATGATCATTTCCACAAACATCGCCGCGACAATATCCGGCACAAATTCATCTGAGAAGTTGTGGACAATCGGCGAGTTCGGATCTGGTCCGTGAGGAACACGTCCACGCTCTTTGACCATTTCAGCCAGAGACGTCCGCATCTTCCTCACAAACCAGGGGCTACCCTTTTTGCCAAGGAGTGACCGATAGAGCCGTGCATATGCCGCGATATGCTCGAAGAATGTTACCCACATTTCGGAAGGATGTTTCTGCCCCATCTCATTGAGTGCCTTGAGCAAGGCGTTCATGGCTTCCTCAAAGATCTGCTCAACCAGGTCGTATTTATCCTGATACATGCGATAAAATGCTGCCCGGCTCACCATTGCATGTGATGCCAAATCACTGACAGTGAGCGACTCGAAATCGCGCTCCTCGATCAACTCGATTAGTGCTTCCCGCAGCAGTTTCTGCGTGCGTCTTACTCGTAGATTGCTCACTGGTTGAGTCATTTTATGCTCCTTGTCTCATTTGAAACAGATTGTCCTGATTGATCCTTGCCTCTCTGCGCACGTCCAACTACACTGGAATCAGATACGGACGTCTATCTGAAAGAGTATGTCTCAACCTGATAATCCTGTCAACAGACCGATCTGAACCAGGTCAGGGCCTTGTCTCTGCGCGCTTTATTCACCACATGCTGTATAAAATGATCAACGGGTGACAATAGAGGAAAAGAGGAGAAGTGTGTTCTAAAAGGAGTATGATTTATGCATTCGTTTGTACGACACCGTCACGGCTCAAAGAGCGAGGTGACGGCCAAAAAGACAAAAGGGTTGATCCTCGATGAGGGTTGGCGCTATGACCTGATGGTTGGGTTCACTGATTTCTTTCTGTTCCGTCGTCAGGTGCGAGCATTGAGGAAGAGAACCGTTAATCTGGCCCATATTCAACCCGGAGAACAGGTGCTGGATGTAGGTTGTGGTACGGGAACGCTGGCGATTGAAGCCCAGAGACGTGTGGGTAGCGTGGGCCGAGTCGCAGGCATTGATCCGGGAATCCAGCAGATCGGCCGTGCTCGTGCGAAAGCTGCCCGGCGCAACTTGCCAATCGATTTCCAGACTGGCGTGATAGAGCAACTCCCTTTCCCCGATCAGGCCTTTGATGTGGTGTTTTCGACCCTGATGATGCATCATTTGCCTGGAAGCGTCAAGCGGCAGGGGCTTGCTGAAATTGTGCGTGTGCTCAAACCTGGGGGACGGCTGGTTATTGCTGATTTCAATCGTAAGCAGGAACGGCAGGGTCAGTCTGCGAGGTTTCATGCCGGAGGAAGCAGCTTGAACGACCTGGCTATCTTGATCCAGGATGCTGGTCTCTCGGATGCGAAAATGGAGGAGATGCAGCCCCGACGTTTCTCTGCCTTTCCGGGAGCAGGTCTTGTCTGGGCACGCAAAGATTGAGGCGAAATCGGGTGAAGCTTTTGAGAAGTTGCGAGGAGGCAAGGAAGAGTAAACTTGGCGCGTTTAACGATTTATGGTGATGCACGTCTCATCACCCACCAGGCATAGGGAGAGGGTTGCCTCTGTCGGATGAAAGATTGAAGAAGACGGCCTCTCTATGAAGGATGTGTCGGAGAAGCTGCCAGAAGTCTTGACACCCAACGAAAGCGAGTCTACAATAAGTAACGAATGAACAAAATTTGTGAAAGTGAGAAGTCATGGGTGTTGATGAGAAAGAACGCGAACGGGCCATCCTGGATGTGACCGCTGAACTGCTGCTTCGGCATGGATACAATAAAGTGACGATGAGCGATGTGGCTGATGCTGTCGGCTTAAACCGCAGACTGGTTTATCTCTTGTTTCCTTCAAAGGATGCCTTGATAAAAGCCCTTCTGCTTCGGGAATTGAACATCTATGTGGAAGTCTGGAATCGCTATCTCGATCGTGATCCTTTGGGAGGCACAGTCGCCAGCGTCTATCGGGGCCTGCTTGTTGCTCTCAAGCAGTTACCATTGATGGCTGCGATGTATACGCGAGATGAGCAGACGTTTGGCAAATATCTCTCCCGGCCAGGCAATTTCTTCGCCGCCTGGCCGCCTGATCCCGGTCCGACACGGGAGTATCTCCAGACCATGCAAGAGATCGGAGTCGTTCGTCAGGACATCAACACGAGAGCCATGGCTTTCATCCTGGACGCGCTGACTCCTTCTCTCCTTGCCGCCATCTCTTCTCACACGAAGGCACCTCTCGATGATTCCAACAGGCCGGACCAGCCATCTTTTGATGAGTTAGTAGAAACAGTGGCCGGGCTCTGCGAGTGCTTGCTCACGCCGAAAGCGGGGGCGAACCTCGAAGCAGGGAAAGCGATGATGCGCCGGAAAATCGACGAGGCGCAGGCCCAGCTTACTGAAAGGAGCAACCAATGACAACTGAGAAGATCCCCTTCACAAAAGAAAAAGAAACGATGCTCATGACCTTGAACGGTCGAGCTATCCAGAGCCAATGGAAGAATCCCATCTTGCCCGACCCGTGGGCAGAAGAAGCGATGCGGCATATTGATTACGACATCAGTAAGAGCTACAGGGGAGTGGGCTCGTGGAGCATGTGGAGGAAGGTCGGATGTGCCATCATCGCCACGCGAGCCGCGACCTTTGATCTGCTCACGAACCGCTATCTGGCAGATCACCCGGATGCGACTGTGCTCCATGTGGGCTGTGGCATGGACAGCCGTGTTTTCCGCGTCGATCCGCCGGCTTCTGTCCAGTGGTTCGACGTGGATTACCCTGATGTGATCGACCTGCGCCGCCAACTGTTCCCCGAACGGAACGCCTATCACCTGATCGGTGCACCGCTCTCGGATTTGCGCTGGTTGGACGAGGTTCCACGGGATCGGCCTGGCCTGCTTATCGCTGAGGGTGTGCTGCACTACCTGAGTGAAACGGAAGTGAAAGCGCTCCTCAATGCGGTGGTTGCTCACTTCCCCAGTGGTCAGATAATCTTCGATATTTGCAATCCATGGATTGTGAAAAGAGTGGGCTCGAACGTCGGGGGCACAGGTGCAGTCTACAAATGGGGCCTTGATGATCCCCAGGACATCAAGCAGCTTGAGCCAAAGCTTGAACTGATCAAGGAATTCAGACAAAGCGAACTGGTCGCGTTTAACCGCTTCCCGTTATGGGGGCGGGTCCTTTACCGCATGCAGGAGGTTAACCTCACGTTGCGTAGGATGGAACGTACAATAGTGTACCGATATGAGAACGCCAACTCGAAATCACGAGCCTGAGCCGGATGAATGAAAAAAACGTATGGCAGTGGAAAAATCAATGTAGCATGAGCTGTATCTCTCTTTGTCTGGGCACGCAAAGATTGAGGCGACATGGATGAAGCTTTTGAGAAGTTGCGAGGAGACAAAGAAGAGTAAATTTGGTGCACTGCTACACTAATGGCTGTACTATACAAAAAGAAGACCCTGGAACAGCTTCTGAAGCTATCCGGGGTCTCGTTGGTAGCGCATACGGGAAACGTGGAAATATGCGTATAGATCTCTTTCATGGCGTTCCTATGGCTAATGAATTTTGAAATTTGCCTCTATTTCTAAGCTTACTCTGATTTTAGCAGGTGAGCGACCTCCATATGACTTATTGTGCGTATGGCGGGCAGAATTGCCAGAACTGAAACGACCCCCATCAACACGATCACTCCACATATCATGAGCGGAACAGGCACAATATTCTGCATTGAATGTTGCACAGATAGCACTCCCAGGGAGACGAGAATCCCCGAAATCGTCCCAATCATTGCAAGGAACAGTCCTTCCTGAACAAACAAGCGTTGAATTGCCCATGGTCGCCAGCCTACTGCCTGCAATAGTCCTATCTCTTGCTGCTGCTCGCGTACCTGGAGCAAGAGTAAATCTGACACACTGAGGAAGGTCAGTATCATAGCAATAACACAGCCAGTGATCTGAGGAATAGCGGTTTGAAAAAGCACATAATCACCCAGTAACGTTCCTTGTAGCGTCTGGCGCAGCCCAAGAACTCCGTTAAACATAATCATCAGCAACAAGGCAGAAAAGAAGAGGCTTGACGCTGCA
>DASSXK010000236.1:0-9035 GCA_035703945.1 Ktedonobacteraceae bacterium
TCCTGCCCGCTAAGCGAGCCAAATGTGGTCGCTCGTCCCTGACGTTGCAGGGCAATAATTTTATTGGAAAAGGACCGCCCAAGCTGCATATAGCGATACAGGCTGAGCAACTTTTCCTCGCTCAACGCTGGAAGTGGGCCAACAAGGTTCCCCTCTGGGTCCAGAACCTGGTAGGGGACGGTCCCCGGTTCGATCTGGTGAATCGCCACGATCTCTGCTCCTTTACTTGTGAGAGCAAATAGAAGGTCGGTGGGAAAATTTGCATGAGTGCTGGCAGTCAATCAAGCCGCTGGAGCGCGACCAATCTGCTTCGCGCATACAATTGACTGCCTTTTCTCAAACTACGGCGTCAGGACTTTGCGCCTGAGAAGAGCCAGGGAGCTTCCTGACGACGACGCGCCTCGTAAGCCGAGATCTCGTCATCGTGTGAAAGCGTCCAACCGATGTTATCAAGACCTTCCAGCAAGGCTTTTTTGCGGAACTGGTCGATCTCAAAGTGGAGGACACGCTGATCAGGTGTCGTGACCGTCTGAGCCTCCAGGTCAACGTGCAGGGTGTAGCCTTCTTTGGACTCAATCTCAGCAACAAGCTGCTCGACGGTTGGCTCATCCAGCGTCAACGGCAGGATACCGTTGTTAAAGCAGTTATTATAAAAAATATCGGCGAAGCTGGGACCAATCAGGCAGCGAAAACCATATTCGCGAATGGCCCAGGGGGCGTGTTCACGTGACGAACCGCAGCCAAAGTTATCGCCAACCACCAGAATACTCACACCCTGATAGCGAGGCTGATTCAGCACAAAATCAGGATTGGGAGTCTTCGACTTATCATCACCCTGATAGCGCCAGTTCGCGAAAAGCGCGTCGGCAAAGCCCGTACGCTTAATCGTCTTCAGAAAACGGGCCGGTGTGATCTCGTCGGTATTGACGTTTGTACGGTCCAGCGGGGCCGCCAAACCAGTTAAAGTTGTAAATGGCTCCAAGGCTATCTATCTCCTTGCTTTATGTATAAGGCTGATTCAAAGCAAACATACGTATCCGTTAACTTCCCGAGGCTTACGAACCTTAAAGTCCCGACCTGCCGGGAAAGCCAACGGAGAGCGTATCGCAGCAACCTGCTACAGGTCGCGAATATCCGTGAAGTGACCGGTGATTGCGGCGGCGGCGGCCATCGCGGGACTGACAAGATGCGTGCGTCCCCCACGACCCTGGCGACCCTCAAAGTTGCGGTTGCTGGTCGAGGCACAGCGCTCGCCTTCGGTCAGGCGGTCACCGTTCATAGCGATACACATACTGCAACCGGCCTCGCGCCACTGGAAACCAGCCTCGCGGAAAATCTCGCCCAGACCTTCGGCTTCCGCCTGCTCACGCACCTGCATCGAGCCAGGAACCACGATCGCCCGCACATTCGGCGAGACATGGCGTCCCTTGACATAGCGAGCGGCATCCCGCAGATCTTCCAGGCGCGAATTCGTGCAGGAACCGATAAATACCGTATCCAGGCGAATATCGGAAATCTTCTGTCCCGCCTGCAAGCCCATATATTGCAGGGCACGTTCATACGCCTGCTTCTTCAGAGGATCGGTCTCCTTCTCTGGATCGGGAACGAAACCGTTCACTTCCGTGACCATCCCTGGATTGATCCCCCACGTAACCTGAGGTCCCAGGCCAGAGATATCGATCTCCAGCACGCTATCAAAGTGCGCTCCAGGATCGCTGGTAAGCTGCTTCCAGGATGCGACAGCCTGCTCAAACATCTCGCCCTGAGGAGCATAGGGACGGCCTTTGATGTAAGCAAACGTCGTCTCATCGGGGGCGACCATTCCAGCGCGCGCACCGGCCTCAATCGCCATATTACAGAGAGTCATACGGCCCTCCATTGAAAGGGCGCGAACAGCCGAACCGCTGAACTCAATAACGTGGCCGGTCCCAATGCCCGTTCCAAATTTACCAATCACAGCCAGGGCCATATCCTTAGCGGTCACGCCAGGTCCAGGCGTGCCCTCAATCTGAATATTCATGGATTTGGGGCGCGCTTGCAGCAGGCACTGTGTTGCCAGCACCTGCTCAATCTCGCTGGTACCAATGCCAAAGGCCAGAGTGCCAACCGCGCCATGCGTCGATGTATGAGAGTCACCACATACAATCGTCATGCCCGGCAACGTAATGCCTTGCTCGGGTCCAATAATATGCACAATACCCTGGCGGGCATCCTTCATATCAAAGAGGGTCAGGTCAAAGTCCCGTGCATTCTGCTCCATCGTCGTGATACAGAGCTTACTGGCATCATCAACAACGTCTATCATTTTCCGTCCCTGCACGGTAGGTACGTTGTGATCAAGGACCGCGATAGTGGCATCCGGTCGGCGCACCTTACGTCCTGTCTGGCGTAGACCCGAGAAGGCCTGCGGCGAAGTTGCTTCATGAACCAGGTGGCGGTCGATATAAAGCAACGGCGTTTCTCCGGGCACGTCACGGACAACATGGCTTTCCCAGATTTTATCAAACATAGTCTTTGGCATAGTGGTCACTCCTACAATCAGTTAAAACATGCTACGACAGACCGATCTACCTTTGCAGATCTAATTAGCCGAAGTATTTGGAATCGTCGCTTTCTCTGCGTCAATTGTCTCTACCCGAACAACACCGATGGCTGTATCTGCAATATAACATAGATCTAACTCTTCCAACACTTTCTTCTTACCCAACAGAAGTTTCGCCATCTCAAAAGCTGAATTCAGTTGATTCTTGTCCAGAGTATAACCAAGCTCACGCATCTGTGCATCAAGCGCGGCCCGTCCAGAAAGTTTTCCCATGTGCATACGACGATCCGCGCCGGTCAGGCCGATCGACTCCGGGGTCATGATTTCGTAGGTGCGAGCATCCTTCAACACACCATCCTGGTGAATACCACCGCCATGGGCAAAGGCATTGCGCCCAACGACCGATTTGGTCCACTGCGGCTGCATCCCCGATAATTTAGCAACCAGCCTGCTTGTGGGAACAATCCTGGTCGTATCAACATTCACATCCAGGCCCAGGTCGGCCGAACGTGTCCGCAGAGCCATTACTATATCTTCGGTAGCGGCGTTACCGGCTCGTTCGCCCAATCCATTGATGCAGGTATCGACGCGCTCAGCCCCATTACGCAGGGCTTCCAGGGCATTCGCAACCGCCAAACCCAGGTCATCATGACAATGCGCGGAGATGCGTACGCCAGGAAACTCGGCCCGTACATCGGCAACCAGCTTGCCAAATTCCCAGGGCAGGGCGAAACCAACGGTATCACAAAGGGTCACAAAACGGACGCCCTCTTTCACGATGGCTTCACAAACTTCAAGGATAAAGTCATGCTCGGTACGCGTGGTATCTTCGAGGGCAAAATCCACATTCTCAGTATAGGTGCGTGCATGTGCAACAGCCACACGGGCCATCTCGCGCACCTCGTCCCGCGACTTACCTAGCTTAACCTGTCGGTGCAACGGGGAAACGCTGATAAAAGGTTGGATCGCGGGTTTGGCCGCACCCTTCACGGCATTCCAGGCCGCATCGATATCACCTATATATGACCGCCCGATTGCACAGACTTCCGAGCGCTGGACCCTTTCAGCAATCATCCGAACAGCTTCAAATTCGCCGGGAGAGGAGACTGGAAAACCACAATCCAGGGTGTCAAAACCCATTTCTTCCAGTGCCAGGGCTATCGCCAGTTTCTCTTCAGGAAAATAGTTCACGCCCGGTGTTTGCTCACCATCGCGTAATGTCGTCTCATAAAACTTAATGATTCGTGGTGCCATTCGAGGTTACTCCTTCGTAACTTAACAAGCAGGTAAGCGGTTCCCCACTCTCTGATGTACCTCTGATTAGTGCTACGACACGATGTCAGTGTTTCCGAATAAAGCTTCTTGCATACATCTTGCACGCAAGTCGGCTGCCGAGATTCTATTCCATGTGAATCAAAACGAGAGTAAATACGGCAAAACTTCTGTATTTAACTAGAGCGAGCGATCTGATGCAGGGCTGCTCTCTGTGGTGAGATTGGTTGGTTCTCCACGAGAAAGGTAGATGCGCCCTGCATCACACATTATTCCTGCCAGCTATATGGATAAGCCGGATCATCAAGGCTTTTAGCAAATTCAGTATATTTCAGCGGATAAAAGGTATCGATCATCACGGCCAGTTCATCGGTCCATTCGGCTCCCAGGCTCTTTTCAACTGCGCCTGGATGAGGACCATGCGCAATGCCGCGTGGATGAATGGTCATAGATGATTGTTCGATCCCACGACGGCTACCAAAGTTGCCATTGACGTAGTAAAGCACTTCGTCGCTATCGATATTGCTATGATTATACGGTACCGGCACAGAAAGTGGATGATAATCCAGCTTGCGCGGTACAAAGGAGCAGATGACGAAATTTGGCCCCTGGAAGGTCTGATGCACAGTTGGAGGCTGATGCACGCGACCAGTAATCGGCTCAAAATCGTTGATATTGAAAATCCAGGGATATTCAAAGCCATCCCAACCAACCGTATTCATCGGATGGAAATCATACCAGTAGCTGCTGATACGATTGTTGGCCTTGACACGCACTTCAAAGTCACCACGCTCGGTGTGCGTTACCAGTTCCTCGGGGCGGCGAATATCACGCTCACAGAAGGGCGCATGCTCCATCAATTGACCATGCTTGTTGAGGTAGCGATTGGGCGGCTCAATTGTGCCCCGCGACTCAATCACAAGGAAACGGTTCTCCGCGCTATCGGCCGCAAGCTGGAAGCGGAAAGTCGTACCACGTGGGATGATGATATAGTCTCCCTCATGGTAAGGAAGCAGGCCGAAATTTGTTTCGAGGACACCATGCCCTTCATGGACAAAATAGACCTCGTCTCCTTCGGCATTACGATAGAAGAAGTCCATCTGTTCGGTCGGTCGGGCAACGGCAAGCACAACATCCTTGTTAAACAGGAGCGCCTTGCGACCCAACACCGCATCACCTCCGGCCGGGAAGCCAGCGGTCTTTATATGATGGTGGCGATGAGCATCTTCATGCCATTCTTCATGGTTATCTGGGAAGCTTTTAAACGGCTCGACCTTTTTCACACGGGTCGGCGGATAATGATAATAGAGAATGGACGAATCACCTGAAAAGCCCTCAGTTCCAAAAAGCTCTTCAGAGTAAAGCGTGCCATCCGGTTTGCGGAATTGTGTATGTCGTTTTGGGGGAATCTGTCCCAAATGATGATAACTTGGCATAGTCGCCTCTCAAGCATCTACTGGCGATCCGACCTGGCAGTGAAAATACATCATTGTATTAAAAGCGGTAAAGCCGCTCCCTGCCAGGTCAGAACCTGCTGCATTACACGATCCGGTTCCTGAGTACGCCGAGGCCATCGATCTCCAGTTCCAGCACATCAGTACGCTGAAACCAGGGATGGACCTCTGTTCCAATCTCCAGCAGACAGCCGGTTCCGACGGTCCCCGAGCCGATGACATCACCAACGCGCAGGCGCACGTTACGTGAAGCATAAGCAATCATCTGTGGAAAACTATAGTAAATGTCTTTGAAGTTGCCGCGCGAAATCTCCTGACCATTCACCCGTGCCAGCATCGTCAAATCGTAGCGTTCACTTGCGCCGCTGCCACTGCGATACTGCACCAGTTCATCCGGTGTCACAAGCCAGGGACCAAGCGACGTCGCAAAATCCTTGCCTTTGCCGGGTCCAAGATTCAGCTTCATATCTTTGCGTTGAAAATCGCGGGCGCTCCAGTCGTTCATGATCGTGTAGCCTGCAATATACTCTGCCGCCTTTTCAACCGGAATATCTTTCCCCTCACGTCCAATCACACAGGCAACCTCTAACTCGATGTCCAGCTCCTTGCTTCCAACGGGATAGGGAACCGGCTCATCGTGTCCATAGACTTCGCTGGTGTTGGTAAAGTAGAAGGTCGGAATCTCATACCATTCGGGAATCATATCCAGACCGCGCTTATTGCGAGCGGACTTCACATGCTGCTCAAAGGCATAAAAGTCTCGCATCGTCGGCGGCTCAGGAACAGGGGCACGTAAAACAACTTCGCGCTCCAGGTAGGTATGCTGATGCCCTGGTAGATGGGGATGTTTATGTCCCTGACTCGCTTCTTCCAGGGTCTTCCGGGCCTTCTGCAATCCTTCGGGGTCCTGCAATAGCTGCATAACGCCTGCGTAAGGCAGGGGAACTATCTCGCGCTCATGAAGCACGCCAGCATGAGAAGCCTGATCGGGTGTCAGAAATGTTACAAGCTTCATCTTACAGGTTCCCTCGCAACGCCTGCTCACGCTCCAAGGCTTCAAAGAGGGCTTTGAAGTTTCCTTCGCCAAAGCCACGTGCGCCCTTGCGCTCAATAACTTCAATGAAAACGGTTGGACGGGCAACGATCGGTTTGGAGAAGATCTGAAGCAGGTAGCCTTCGTCATCATGGTCAATCAAGATGCTGAGGTCTTCGAGCTGCTTGATATCCTCGGCAATCGTGCCAACGCGATCGAGTACATCAACATAATAGTTGCTGGGAGTCTGCAAGAACTCAACGCCACGCTCCTTCAGGCCACGTACCGTCGAGATGATATCGGTCGTGTTGAGGGCAATATGCTGCACGCCGGGAGTTTTATAAAAGTCGAGGTATTCTTCAATCTGTGATTTGCGACGACCTGGAGCTGGCTCATTGATCGGGAACTTGATGCGTCCGCTGCCGTTTTGCATGACCTTGGACATCAAAGCCGAATATTCGGTGCTGATGGCCCGATCATCAAAGTGCTGCAACTGGCGGAAGCCCAGCACCCGTTCGTAGAAGCTCACCCATTCATTCATCTTGCCCAGTTCAACGTTCCCAACAATGTGGTCAATTGAGGCCAGACCAGCGGGACGCGCACGACGCGGCAAGTGAGAGGGAAGTGCAACATAGCCAGGCAGAAAAGCCCCGTTATAGTCCTTACGCTCGACAAAGGTATGTTTGGTTTCGCCATAGGTGCCAATTGAGGCCAGCTTGACCGTACCGTACTCATCGCGGCGCTCTGTCGGTTCGAGCAAGCCCTTCGCCCCCCGGCTAGTTGCTTCATGATAGGCGCGCCCGGCATCTTCCACGCGAAGCGCAATATCTATGACGCCATCGCCATGGAGTTCAACATGTCTGCCAATATCGCTTCCGGGCTCTAGAGCGGAGGTCAGCACAAAACGAACATTTCCCTGCTCAAGTACATAGCTACAACGATCGCGCTGGCCAGTTTCCAGTCCAGCATATGCAACGGGAGTAAAACCCCAGGCATTCGTAAAATAATACGCTGCTTGTTTGGCATCACCCACATAGAATTCCAGATGATCGAAATTCTGAATAGGCATAAAATCTTGTTCAGGCATGCGTGATTCTCCTTAGGAATATAAGTGGAGTTGGGACTTGGAATACACAGACACCAGGAGCGTTCGCGGTCTGGACAATGGAAGCGGTAGACAGAGAATCATAGTTCCTGGCAGTGCAGGCAAACATCCCAAAACTCCTTTGTCTGGCACGTTCGTTGCGATCACAGCTTAACGCTCTGAAACCTCTTTGTTCCACAAGCATTGTGTGTTCAAAGGCGAAAATACGTTACTGATCTACCGCCATTATACGAGACGCATTCCTATTTCTGCAAGTAGAGGAACTGCATTTAACAAGCCATTCACTTCGCTGACTGAACGCGCTTGAGAAGCCAGGAGCAGTGTTGCCCGAAGCGGCCCAGGCTGAAGCGTTCCAATGCTGCCTGCTTGCAATGCGTTCAGTAGGCGCGGGAGCGCCGTTGGGAAGTGTTTTTCAATAACAAGCCACTATCCACGTGAAGCAGTCCTCAGTCCAGCATAGTGAGTACATAAAATCCGCCTGCATTTCTCTGTTTTGAAGGGATTATACAGGGTTATTTTCAGATGAACATTTCGAGAAGGAAGCAAAGAAGATTTGAAATCTCAAACATTTCTACGTTAATAACGATATAGAATAAGGAAGCAACTGCCAATAGATGCCATCAGCGGCTGATACAGGATTGTTTTATAGACAGAGCAATATCCCTATGTTATCATGCCCAGGTGAACATTTACTGTAAGCGGCCTCATATTTCTTTCAATTAATATTGCCGATGTCTCATCTCCCATTCAAAGAAGGAGTAAATTCATGGCCTGGACCCCACCCAACCAAGATCCTAACCAGGACCCAAATCAGAATCAAGGTCCCTATCAAAATCCCAACCCGGGGAATCCCTCCCCAGGCGATCCATATTCTGCCCCACAGGAACCCTATCAGCAGCCAAATTATACGGAAAGCTCTTTTGGGAACCCACAAAATCCTTATGGAACACCCCCACCGCAGAATCCTTATGGGGCTCCACAAAATCCTTATGGAACACCTCAGTATGGGTATGAGGCACCACAAGATCCCTACTCGCAATACTCTGGTATCTCTCAGGCACCAAAAGATACCGGTAGCGCGATCAAAGATCTTCCTCAGCAATGGATTAGAGCGATTACCCGCCCTTCTGCAATGACCTTTGCACAGGAGATGGGAAAAGCTACCTGGCCAATGGTCTGGATTCAGCTCGCAATTTATGCCGTAGTAGGGGCACTTCTCAGTTTTCTTGCCCGCCTATTAAGTAGTGCTTCGACTGCCGTTCCTAGTGGTCTCACAGGTACCTCAGCGGCAACATATCAAAACTTCACGAGCTTTTTCTATAGCCCTGCAACCGCAATTGCAACGCTCATCATCTCTCCGCTCTTTTACCTGCTCGGGATGCTGATTCTCTTTGGAATGGCAAAAGCCTTTCGGGGCGAAGGAAACTATAAGACACAAACCTATACAAGCCTGCTGTTTGCCGTACCGTTGTCAATTATTTCCGGACTACTGGCCCTGATCCCCATCCTGGGCGGCATCGTTAGCCTGGCAATCGGCATCTATCAGATTGTATTGCAAATCTTTGTGATTATGCCCGTCCATCGCTTGTCGGGAGGGAAAGCTACCTGGGTTGTGCTACTCCCCATTAT